>JBEKKY010000011.1:0-41000 GCA_050010475.1 Acidobacteriota bacterium
ATAATACTTGGCTTGGACGGGCTTCTGGTGAACAGGCTGCTGTGTTTCTGCGGGAACGACCTGACATTCCGGGAATTCAAAATCTCCAGAGATCCCGAGTGCCGGATCTGCGGGAAAAGGAAATAAGGCCGCAACAATCGGGGTCGGGGTCGGTATCGGATCAATTCCTTTTCGACCCCGATTCCAATACCGACCCCGAAAAAATAAAAGCTACTTAAGGGATACCACGTGATCCGCGAGTGCCTTTGCCTGATCTTCATTGAGCCCGGTGACAGGATTGTTGTGCGGAAACTTCTTTCCGGCCTCGCCCTTGGTGAGGTATTCAACGATCTTGTCCGCAGTCATCTTGGTGCCCTTGACGGCCGGCATTTTTACTGCGGGCTTGCCCTGTCCTTCATCGCCATGGCAAGCGGCGCACTTAGATTTGAAAAGCGCGGCGCCATCTTCAGCGGCCCACAACGATAACGGGGCTGCAACAAGCATTACCAAAACCATTACAATACAAACATTCTTCATTGCCATACTCCTGAAAAGTTATGTAAACGTCAACACGCATAAGAAAAATACTTTATGAATTCCCGGATGACAACAACTTTTCGCAATGACTGCTCTATTTCCTCCCATCGCCTTCTTCCTCCTCTTCGTGCTCCGAACCCCAGTCTGCTGCAAAACCAGCCTCCAAAGCATGCGGCAGAAGAGATTTCGATAAGGGCTGAAGAGATGCCACGGATTACGCGGATTGTCGCAGATTTGAATCCGTGATCATTCGGCGAATCCGTGGCGTTTTTTCTTTTGGTCTTATGCCAGGAGGCCCTGGTGCTTCTGCAGAGCGCGGCCAAAGGCAGGCAGCGATCGTACGATCGTCTCGCGCGGGACCGTAAGCGACAGCCGAATGTAACCGCCGCGCCCGAAACCTCTGCCGGGCACCGCCAGAACCCCTTCTTCCTGGAGAAGCCGCGAAAAAGCAACGTCATCCGAAATGGGGGTTTTGAGGAAAATGTAAAAAGCACCCTGGGGTTTGCGAACCTCGTAGCCGAGTTCTGCCAAACCGCTGCACATGAGGTCGCGCTTTTCCTGATAGGCAACCAGATCCGTCATTTCTTCCGGCGCTTCGGCCACCACATGCTGCCAGATTGCAGGTGCGTTGATGTATCCCAGAATGCGGTTCGTGAAATTGCATGCGTTTGACAATGCCTCCGCATCGGGAATTCTGGGCGAAATTGCCAGATATCCAATGCGCTCGCCGGCAAGCGCCCATGTCTTTGACCATGAAGTGGTAATGATGCAGTTGGAGATGATGGAAGCCATTTCCGGGCATTTCGCTCCATCATAAACAATTGACTTATAGGGCTCGTCGCTCAGCACGACAATCCTATGGCCAGCCCGTTGCAGCATCGATTCCAGATTCCGTAAAACGGATTCCGAATAGATCACGCCGGTTGGATTATTGGGCGAATTAAGGATAATGGCCTTGGTGCGCGGCGTAATCTTCGATTCAATCGCGGGCACATTGATCGAAAATTCATCGTCGGTTTCAACGGGGACCATTTGTCCACCGTAATTGGTAATATAAAACTGATAATCGGGGAAGAACGGCATCAGCACGATGATTTCATCTCCCGGATCAAGGATGGCCTTCAACGCAGCATTCATCGCCCCTGCGCAGCCGACCGTCATCAGTACGTGATTCTCGGTATATTCGACGCCGGTGTCCCGCCGCAGACGCTGTGCGACCACTTTCCGTGTGGCAGGATATCCGGAATTCGGCATATACCCGTGAGAGCCCGGCGCATTCAGCTCAGCGAGGCGCCGGAATGTGGCCATTACGCCCGGAGGCGGGTCCTCGGCCGGATTGCCGAGCGAGAAATCGAAAACGTTTTCTGCGCCACGCTCGGCTTTCAATCGGATGCCTTCTTCAAACATCCTGCGGATCCAGGACGAGCGCTCGAGTTGCTGGGTTATGACATTGGCGACGGTCATCGGGAACTCCTTTATTTGGGCGGCCAATTTTATCGCAATAATTCGGAAAAACGCCACGGATTTCACGGATTATCACTGATTTAGAATCTGTGGAATCCGTGAAATCCGTGGCGTTTTTGCTGCTTTTTTGCTGCTGTCATTAACGTCCCGATTGGTCTACAATTCCGCGGATGCATATACCGGATGGCTTTTTAACGAATCGCATTGCGGGTTCCCTGGATGTCGTATCCGGTGCAACCATCCTCTATGCGGCCCGGCGGGTTAAGGTGGATTTCTCCGGCCGCATGGTCCCTGTTATGGGAGTTCTTGCTGCATTCGTTTTCGCCGCACAGATGCTCAATTTTCCGATCTTGGGGGGGACATCGGGCCACCTGGTCGGAGGCACTTTGCTCGCCATACTGCTGGGACCGATTGCCGGCTTCCTAACCATGTCAACTGTGGTCATCGCCCAGGCACTGTTTCTGCAGGACGGGGGCCTCGTCGCCCTGGGAGCGAATGTCTTCAATATCTGCGCCGTCACCTGCTTCAGCGGCTATGCGATCTTCAGGTCCCTGGGCGGAGGATCGTCCGGCGGTAAACGGCTGGCCTTGATCGGATTCATCGCCGGATGGGCTTCACTGCTATTCTCTTCCGCCTGCTGCGCGCTCGAAATAGGGATATCCGGAGCGATCCCGTTGCGCATCGGATTGAGCACAATGGTGGGCTACCACATGGTAGTCGGAATTATCGAAGGCATGCTGACCGCCGGTGTCCTGACCTTTCTGTTCAAGGTGCGTCCGGACTTAATGAAGATCAACGGACCCGGCCGCTTTGGACTCGCGGACTGGGTTGGCTCCGTCGTTTTGGTCGTTATTCCCTTTACGATTTTGGTGTTGGCCGGAAGCTCCAAGCTCCCCGACCCGCTGGAAAAGCTTCTCGCGGTTTCGCCGCTGTTCCCGACCGGCGCCGGAGCGGACAGGCTGTATTCGAGCACACGGTATATGGACTACTTGATCCGGGCCGCTGTTTTTGTCGTTCTGATTGGCCTCGGCATTCTCGCCGGTTTCCTGGGCAGGCGCAGGAGCAGCCGGCCATGAGACACAATTTTATCGATCGTTATGCTGCTCTCGACTCGCCCCTGCACGTGCTGGAGCCTAGAACAAAACTCCTGGGATTTACCGCGCTGATTGTGGCTGTCCTGTGTATTCCCTTGGACAAGGGACGCTTGTTTATTGCGTATTTCTTCGCCGCTGCCATCCTGATGGGCATTTCGCAGATTCCGCTCGGTTACATCCTGGGACGCACTCTCGTCATTTTGCCATTTATTGTGCTTGCGAGCCTGGCGGCGCCCTGGAAGGGGTACGCGGGAATCGGATTTCTGTTCGTCCGGGCGGTTCTGTGCCTGATGATGCTGATATTGTTGACGAATACGACCCGATTTGTCGAACTTTTGCGCGGATTGCGGAAATTGGGTTGTCCTCAAATCCTTGTAATGAACCTGGGCTTTCTCTACCGGTATCTTTTCGTCCTTACGGAAGAGGCAATGCGGATGAAACAGGCGCGGGATTGCCGGCGGGTAGGGCGAGCCCCGTTCAGGGAAGAGCTGAAAATTCTCAGTTCGATGATGGGAACTCTCCTGATCCGCTCATTCGAACGGGCCGAGAGAATGCATTCCGCCATGTTGTCCCGCGGCTATACCGGCGATTTCCCGGTGGTTTCGCCGAAAAAATTTTCGTGGCATGATTTTCTTTTTCTGGACGGCGTGACGCTTTTCATTGCTTTGACTTTTGTCCTGCGTTGAAGTGATATGGCTGACTATGCGGTTCGAATCACTCGGCTGAGCTACACATACCCCGACGGAACAAAGGCGCTGGAAGGGATCGACCTCGATGTGCGCTGCGGAGAGCGGATCGCGATTGTCGGGCCAAGCGGGGCGGGAAAATCCACCTTGCTCCTGCACCTGAACGGCGTCCTGTCCGGAACCGGATCCGTGAAGATCATGGGATCGGATTTGGAACCGTCGAACCTCCAGCGGATCCGGAAACAGGTGGGACTATTGTTTCAAGATCCCAACGATCAGTTGTTCTGCCCGACGGTTTTCGAGGATGTTGCATTCGGCCCACTGAATCTCGATGTACCGGCCGTTGAGATTTCCAGTCGAGTTGACAAAGCGCTGCTTGATTCCGGCCTGGATCGATCCTTTCGTTCCCGCTCCTCGCATCATCTGAGCCTGGGGGAGCGCAGGCGGGTTTCCCTTGCGGCAGTATTGGCGATGGAACCGGCGATTTTGGGAATGGATGAACCGACAAGCAACCTGGACCCCCGAAACCGCCATCATCTGATCGAAGTTGTCTCCGGCCTTAGCGCAACCCTGATCATCGCAACCCACGATCTGGAGCTTGTGCTGGATGTCTGCTCGAGAACGGTTCTCATGGATCACGGCAAAATATGGGCTGATGGTGAAACCCGCTCCATGCTTTCGGATGCCGAGCTGATGGGGAAGCACGGTCTGGAGGTGCCCTTAAGTTTGAGGTCAAAAAATTCGAGATTCGAGATTCGAGATTAACTGCCAATCTGCTGATTTCTCAATCTCGAATTCCGAATCTCGAATCTTAACGCCTATGTCGTTCATGATTCCGGCCGGAGCCGTTCAACTTGAAGCGCAGCTTCGCGAGCCCAAGCAAGGCCTTCGGGGTGCCGTTGCCGTCTGTCATCCCCATCCTGTTTATGGGGGAACCATGGATAACCGCGTGGTGTACCGCGCAGCCAAAGCAGCTGCCGACGCGGGCTATGCAGCTCTGCGATTTAATTTTCGAGGTGCAGGCCGGAGCTCAGGCCAGTTCGACCAGGGTTTGGGAGAAAAAGAGGACGCAGCAGCCGCGATACACTGGCTGGAGAATCGGTATCCCGCTCTGGATTTGGCTGTAATCGGGTATTCATTCGGCGCCTGGGTCGGGCTGGAGGCCGGCCATTCCGTGCCGCGCATCAAAGCGCTCGTCGGGTTGGGGCTTCCTTTAAACATGTATGATTTTGGTTTTTTGCTTTCGAATCCAAAGCCGGCTCTTTACATAATCGGAACGAACGATGAGTTCTGCTCCCTGGAAAATCTGGATCGCTTTGCAGACCGGCTTCCATCAACTTCATCCGTGCACCGGATCGAGGGAAGCGATCATTTCTTCGCCGGCCATCTTGAATCCGTTCAAACGCTTGTTACCGGATTTTTGAGCAGTTTGTGACCCTGAGGTTAAAATTCTTTCTGGGGCGTTCTCAAGAGCCGCTGAATAAATACATGTGGGGGCGGCTCTCCAGAGCCGTCCTACCCGGACCATGATAAGACTGAAAGGCCGGACGGGTCTGGAGACCCGTCCGCACATGTGGTACGCGGACCTATGAACAAAGTGATTATTACCGCACTGCTCTCGCTCATGATTTGGATGAGTGCTCCACTTTTCGGCGCCCCGCTCCGGTTCGAGAAAGTGAGCGAGCATTGCTACTATCTGCAGCTCAAGGGAGGAGGGGAAAACGTTTTCGCTGTCGTTACGGATGAAGGAATTCTGATTGTAAATCCGCCGTCGGAACCGGATCTGTCGGCTACCGTGGATGCGTTGAGGCGTCTGAGTACCAAAGCCGTACGCTGGGTCGCATTCTCCGGTCCCCGCGCTGTCCGTTCCGGGGGAGCGCGTTTCTTCTCCGAACAGGGTGCGATGCTTTTGGCCGGCGCCCAGCTCCGCTCCATATCAACGTCGATCCCGGGAACCGATGCCAAAGGGCCGGTTGCACCCGGCAACAGTTCCAGCGAACCGCCTTCATTCCCCTGGCTCATTTTCGACCATCAGATGCATCTGTTTCCGCAAAACCTGGAGATACGGATAACAGCGCTTCAACACAAAGCGCAAACAGGCGGCGATGTGGTTGTGTACGTTCCTGCCGAGAAGGTCCTTTTCGTTGGAGGACTCTATGAAGCGGCGCGCTATCCCGACATTGACACCGAGGCAAAAGGAGATGTAGCCGATTGGATCGACGGCCTGAAGCAGGTCGTTGATTCCATTCCCGTGCTGAAACCTGCCATCCCGCAAACCAAAGCAGAAAGCAAAACGGCGGCTGAGAAGACATTGGAAGAAGGAATTGCGGTGATATCCGCGCGCGGCGAAGTCTCGAATTTTCAGAATATGAAAGATCTGCTGAGCGCCTGTCAAAAGCTCCGTGCCGACATCTCGAAATCGATCAAGGCCGGACGCAGCTGCGAGGATTTTCTGAGTTCATCCCGAACCGATATTTATCGTACCTACTCCAATTTCGACCCCTACGCCGGAAAGTTATGCGAATCCTTATCAGCCGGTGCTGATAAATAGATTCGAAATTCGAGATTAAATCCCAATTTCGAATCTCGAATTTCGAATCTCGAATCAAAAGAGGAGGCTCAATGAAAATCGCGACATGGAATGTAAATGGAATCCGTGCCCGACAGAGCCAGGTACTTGAATGGATCGGCAGCGATCAACCCGACATAATCTGCCTGCAGGAAATCAAGGCTTCCCGCGAACAGATTCCCGAATCTCTCTGTGAAATGGCGGGATACTGGTGCTATTGGCATGGGGAGCGTGCATACTCCGGCGTTGGCCTTCATATTCGCCGCGAAATCGCCCCGGATCCGCCGCGGTTCGAACACCCCGATTTTGATCACGAGACCCGCATCGTGACTGTGCGCCTCGGGAACATGGTGATCGGTTCCGTTTACGTCCCAAATGGGGGAAAGGATTTCGCTGCAAAGATGCGGTTTCTCGAAGCCATGGAGGGCTATGCGATCTCTTGCCGCGCCCAGGGGCTCGATCTAATTCTCTGCGGTGACATGAATGTCACCCGCACCGATCGCGACGTCCATCCCAAAGAACGCAAACCCAACATCATCGGCCAGCGCCCGGATGAGAGGGAGCTGTTCGAGCGCGTCATCGCGAATGGAGGTATGGTAGACGTGGGGCGAGCCATGGATCCTGACAACGACGAGCTCTTCACGTGGTGGCCTCCCTGGCGCAACATGCGCCAGAGAAATATCGGATGGCGATTGGACTACATTCTGGCGAGTCAACCGGTGGCGGCGCGGGTAACGCAGTGTATTGTGCTTGCTCAGCTCGGGACCAGCGATCATGCTCCCGTCGTCGCAGTGATCCCGTGAAAAAAGGGACGCCACCCTATTTCGCCCTATCAGCATCGGTTAAAGGGACTGCAAGCAGGCGAAATAGGGTGGCGTCCCTTTTTAGACGTATACGCGGGGCACCCGTGTGTTGATATTGGTCAGGATTTCATAGGGAATCGTTCCGGCCCATTCAGCCAGATCCTCGACGGTGATCTTCTCGACACCCGATTCGCCCAACAGGATTACCTCATCTCCGTTATAGGCGGAATCCTGCTCTATATTGACCATCAACTGATCCATGCAGATTGCGCCGATCTGCCGATATTTGATGCCCCGGATAATAACCTGCGCTTTATTGGACATACTGCGAAAAAAGCCGTCCCCGTAACCGACCGGAACCGTTACGACGCGTACGTCGTGGTCGGACCGCCAGGTGGAACCGTAGCTGACTGCATGGCCGGACTTGACCACTTTGAAATAGACAACACGCGATTTCCACGCCAGCGCCGGTTGAACTTCAATGACACGAGGCGTGGCCGGCGATGGATAAACACCGTACAGCATGATGCCCGGACGCACCATGTCCAGATAGCTTTCCGGGAGTTGGAGCACTGCTGCCGAATTGGCGATATGGCGCATCGGCATAGGCAGACTGTGGCGTTCGTAAAAGCGCAGCACTTCATGAAAGCGCTCCAGTTGAAGCCGGGCGTCAGCCAGATCATGGGAATCGGCATTGGCAAAGTGGGAATAGATTCCTTCGACCTCCACATTTGCGCACTTCAGCGCGAACTCCTGAAGAGACTGGGCGCTGTAATAATGGACGCCAATACGCTCCATGCCTGTATCGATCTTCAGATGAACCTTGGCCTTCACGTTCATCTGACCGGCCGCAGCATTAATCTGCTCCAACCGTTCCGCCGACGAAGCCGTCAGGGTTAGATCGTGCTCAAGATAACGATGGATCTGCTCGTGCCATATGCCACCGAGAACGATGATCGGGGCCGTAATGCCCAATTCGCGCAGGAGGACGCCCTCTTCCAGCACTGCGACGCCGATATAATCCGCCTTCCCGGCCAGGGCCTTCGATACCTCCACCAATCCGTGCCCATAGGCATTGGCTTTAACCACCAGCATCACTTTGGCGGGAGCGACTCGACGCCTGATGGCAGCCATGTTGTCTTCCAGGCGCTTCAGGTTCACTTCTACCCAGGTTGCCCGGACTCCTCCGGCTGTAGCAATTACATCGTGACAGATTTTCATGGGGATTATTCTAACCGAACTATCCGGCCATTGTAATGCCAGTGGACAGTCAGTATTCGTATTGTCTTTTAACTGCCCCCTGCATGCTAGTTCTGTTCCTGATACAGATTGTCGAACCGGGTGAATTGTTTGCTGAAGGCAAGTTGAATCGTTCCTGTCGGGCCGTTCCTTTGTTTGCCGATGATCAGTTCTGCAAGCCCGTTGTTTTCCTCTGTGGGATTGATCATATCCTCGCGATAAATAAAGAGCACAAGATCGGCATCCTGTTCGATCGAACCGGATTCCCGCAGGTCCGAAAGTTGCGGTCGGCGATGCTCGCCGGTCCTGGATTCAATCGCCCGGCTGAGCTGCGAGACGGCGATGAGAGGCACGCTGAGCTCTTTGGCGATGCCCTTCAATCCCCGCGATATCTGGGAGATCTCCTGCGTGCGGTTTTCGTAGCGCTGCGTGGATCCGGACATCAGCTGCAGGTAATCCACAATAAGGAGGTCGAGTCCGTGTTCCAGGCTAAGGCGGCGGGATTTCGAACGAAGTTCCGGGATTGTGATGCTGGCGGCGTCGTCGATGAAAATTTTTGTCTCCGACAGATCTCCCGACGCGCGGCTCAAATGATGCCAATCGTCTTTGTTCAGGTATCCTGTGTTGATCCGATGAGCGTCAATTCTAGCTTCGCTGCACAGAAGCCGTTTTACCAGCTGCTCCTTGCTCATCTCCAAACTGAAGATCCCGACCGTTTTGTGTTTCCGGATCGCGACATACTCGGCGATATTAAGACAAAGGCTCGTTTTCCCCAGGCCCGGTCGCGCGGCAACGATGATGAGATCCGAAGGGTGAATTCCCGAGGTCATGCGATCGAGATCCGTAAAACCGGTTTCCAGACCGGTAACCGGAACCTTTCGATTTGAGAGTTCCTCGATCTGTTTGAAAACGTCGCTGACAACAGGTGAGATGGAAGAAAAGCCCGAGCGGAACTGCTGGCTGGCGATATCGAAAATTGACTTTTCGATTTGCTGAAGGATTTCCTGCGCTGGCTCCTCGTCCTGGTAGCTGCGGGCCATGATTTCGTTCGAGATCTGGATCAGGCGGCGCAGCGTCGATTTCTCTTTAACGATCTCGGCGTAATACTCGATGTTCAAGGCGCGCGGCAAGCCATCCGTCAGGCTTGCCAGGTAGGCAGCGCCTCCGACGCTCTCGAGTTCATTCGCGCGCTGAAGCTCATCTTTGAGCGTGACCAGGTCTATTGGCCGCGAGGCATTCATCAGCAAGATCATTTTCTCGAAAATCCGCCGGTGGCCGTCCAGGTAAAAATCCTGAGGTTTCAGCGTTTCGAAGACCGTAAAGACGGCTTTGTCGTCGAGCAGGATTGCCCCGAGTATCGAGCGTTCCGCTTCGAGGTTGCTGGGCAGGGTTTTTTCAAGACTAATGTCAGGTCGTACTTTTGGTGTTGATGCCATTTCAATTGACGATTGCCGATTTGAACTGCCGTACGATAATAATACTCATTCTAAAATCGTCAATCGTTAATTGAGTCAGAATGTATCCGCCCGGTTTCAAGCTGGGGAAACAATCGCTGCCAGGAAAACGAGGCCTCAAACCAACTCATTGATAGACCATATTGGAATGGTTTGAATTGGGATAAACTTGGCCTGACACCCTATTTTCATTATCAGATTTGGAGAAAGGTTCGTGACTCCTATGGCGGTCTATCTATTTCCGGCAATGTGGTTGGCTTTTTGGCTCTATTGGTGCTCCATGTCGCGACAGGTCAAGGCGAATGAGCGACGCGAGTCTTTGCCTTCGCGCCTGGTGCGCATGATCGTAATTGTCTGCGCGGCGATGCTTCTCTTCTTGCCTAAGGTTCCGCTTCCTTTGCTTGGGGATCGATTTCTACCACATGGCGCCTGGTGCTTCTGGATGGGCGCGGCCATTACCGCGATTGGGCTGCTCTTTGCCGTTTGGGCACGCCGACATCTGGGGGGCAATTGGAGCCAATCCGTCACTGTCAAATCAGGTCACGAACTCATTACCAGCGGCCCCTATGCCCTGGTCCGTCACCCGATTTATACCGGGTTTCTCCTAGGGTTTGCCGGTTCCGCCCTGGCGCGAGGCGAATGGCGGGGACTGCTTGCGGTAATCCTGCTCTTTAGCGTGCTGTGGCATAAGCTCAAGCTTGAGGAAAAGTGGATGAGCGCCCATTTTGGCGTATCGTATGAATCTTACGCCCGGAGGGTTTCCGCATTACTGCCATACCTCTTCTAAAACAACCCGCGAACTGAGATTGCCCGTCTGACTTCTATCATTATCAGGTGAGCAGATCGTTCAGCCTGATAAGAAACCCCACAGTTTCGATATGCACAAGGATGATGAATCCCTTGCGAATACGCGTGCCTAAAGGGGCCGCCGGAATAATCAGCGCGAGAAAAATGATCGGGGAATAGCCTTGTCTGGCGAGTGCTGGAAGCGCCGTCCCTGTAAACATGAAGGCAAATGGAAGCACACTTCCAGGAGGAGTCGGACGAGACTACCGATTGCCGATTGACTCGTTCAAATCGTCAATCGGCAATCAGCAATCATCAATTAGGTCGTTTCTTCAGGTTCAGGTTCAGCTTCTACAATGACCTTGATCGGGACGGTGACGTCGCGGTGCAGACGGATGGGCACCTGGTATTCACCGATAGTCTTGATCGGTTCTTCCAGCTGGATCTTGCGCTTATCGATGTCGATTTTATGAGTGACGAGGAAATCCGCGATATCCAGAGCCGTTACGGAGCCATAGAGGGAGCCGCCTTCGCCGGACTTCCGCCGAATCGTCACCGCGAACTTCACAATCTCTTTGGCCAAAAGCGCGGCAGCTTCTTTTTCGCGGTGATCCCGTCGCGCCTGCGCGACTTTTTCCATTTCGGCAATCTTGACGTTTCCGGGGGTGGCTTCCATCGCGAATTTTCCCGGGACCAGGTAATTGCGCCCGTAACCGGGGGCCACCTTCACAACGTCACCAGCTTTGCCCAGTTTTTCAACATCCTGCTTTAAAATGACCTTCATGTTTCACCCTTTGAAGAAAATGTCTCAATCCGCGACGAATGGAAGGATGGCCAGATGCCTGGCACGTTTAATGGCTTCCGCAAGCAAACGCTGATGCGTAGAGCAGACTCCACTGATTCTCCTGGGCAGTATCTTTCCCCTTTCGGGGATGAAATGGCCGAGGAGCTTTCCATCCTTAAAATCGATATAGGTGATCTTCTCCGCGCAGAATTTGCATACTCGTTTGCGCCGAATGCTGAACCTTCTTGGACCTGGCATAATTTAGCCTTTCTCCCTGATGATAAATGCTTACAAATCTGATGGGGTTGCCTGTTCCGGCCCCACGCCCGTCAAAGGCTCGGGAAAATTGGAAATTTCCGGTTCGGGCTTGGCGCTCTTCTTGCGCCTGGCGGCCTTGATCTTTTCAGAGCGTTTGACGTCTTCGTCAATTCGGACCGAAATAAACCGGATGATATAGTCGGTTACCCTGAAACGCCGTTCGAGTTCCGCGATCGCGCTGCCGTCTCCCTCGATCGAAAGGACTACGTAGTACGCCTCACGAAATTTTTTGATTTTGTAGGCCAGGGATTTCTTCCCCCAGTTGTCGACTTTGACCACTTTGCCGTTTTTGCCCTCAACCACGGTCTGGATGTGGTTGATAAAGCCGTCCAGCTCCTCGCTGGTTAAAGTGGGAGCGGCAACGAAAACCACTTCGTAATTTCTCACGGTCTTCTCCTGTCATGCGTTAAAAATCGCCATTGTCTTGGAAATGCCATCCATGAGTATGGATTTGACTGCATTCCCGGCTTTCATAATCGTTTCATTCAGCTCCGCCTGTCTCCCCGGCGGGAAATCGGATAAAACGAAATCCGATTTGTCTTCGGGAATCTGATCTTCGCCGATTCCAATCCGAAGCCGCACGATCTCTTCCGTGCTCAACGTGCTCAAGATCGATTCAAGCCCATGGTGTCCGCCGGCCGATCCGCGTTCTCTTATCCGTATCCGGCCGAACGGCAGGTTCAAGTCATCGAAAATCAGCAGAAGATCCTGCGGGCCCCGCTGAAGGGCTGCAAGCAGGACTCGAACAGCCTTGCCGCTGTTGTTCATATACGTCAGCGGCTCGACGAGAAGCACGGGACATCTGCTGATTTCGACCCGGCACGTTCGCGAAAGCATGTCGGGCGACCATTTGCCCGATGTTTCCCGGGCAAGGGCATCGAGAACCATAAATCCAATGTTGTGCCGATTCCGTTCATATTGTTTGCCCGGATTCCCCAGCCCGACAATGACTTTGGTTCGTGCTTCCGTAGGCAACCTTTTTTAACCACGAAACACACGAAATACACGAAAAAGCAAAGTCCCTTTCGCGTGTTTCCTGGCTAAAGTTTTTCATTCCATTCGCTATTTGGACTCAGGCTTTGCAGCCTTGGATTTTGACTCTTCTTCCGCGCCTTCCTCAACCGCCTTGCCCTTCTTAATCACTTCGGGTTCAGCAGTCTCAGCGGCCGCCGCTTCCACCGGCACCTCTTCTTCCTTGATCGGAGGAACGATGGTCACAATCACCACTTCCGGATCCGTTAGTATCTTGACTTTGGCATCCGTCTGAATGTTTTTCACGCGGATGTAGTCGTTGATTTTCAGAGGAGTGACATCGACCTTAATCGAATCCGGAATGTCCGAAGGGAGGCACTCGACTTCGATCGAGCGCGTGACGAAGTCCATGATGCCTCCGTCAATCTTAACGCCCTCCGCTTCGCCCTTGATTTCAATATTGACGGTAAGCTCGAGCAGGCGGTCCATCGCAATTTCGAGGAAATCAGCGTGGATCAGATTTCCGTGGACAGGATCCAATTGGTAGTCCTTTACCATTGCGTTGTTCTGCTCGGAACCGTCCACGCTTAGGCCGAAAATGGTATTTCGACCGCTTTCGGAATGAAAAATGGCCTTTACCTGGCTCGGGTTGACGGAAATAACCACCGGGGGCTTTCCGGGGCCATATATGACGGCAGGGATTTGCCCCATTTTCCGGAGCCGCCTATTTGCATTTTTGCCGCCCGGGGTCCGTAATTGAGCCTCAATGACTGTTGGCATGAACCCAACTCCTTCCTCGGAGTCCCAAGAAGTCCCGGAGTTTTCGCATCAGCAGGCGAAGACTCCGATGTTCGAAGACTCGACTTAATAAACCTAAACAAACAAATTACTAACACTCGTCTCTTCGTGAATACTCTGGATGGCGGTGCCCAACAAACCCGCCACGCTCAATATTTTCATATTCGGGAGAATCTTGGACTTATCCAGCGGAACCGTATTGGTGAGAACGATCTCCTCGATGGGAGCCGTATATAGCCTCTCGATCGCCGGCCCGCTCAAAACTCCGTGCGTTGCGCACACAAAAACCCTTTCAGCCTTCTTTTTCCTGAGCGCCGCGACCGCGTTTACAATGGTTCCCGCGGTATCGATCAAATCATCGCAGATAATCACGTTCCTTCCGGCTACATGGCCGACGATATGCAGAACCTCGGCCTCGTTGGGCCCGGTACGACGTTTGTCGATGATGGCAAGATCCGCATCGAGACGCTTGCCAAATGCCCGGGCGCGTTCCACGCCCCCCGCATCGGGAGAAACCAGCGTGAGGTTTGGAATATCCAATCCTTTCAGGTATTCAATCAGCACAGGCATCGCATACAGATGATCAACCGGAATATCGAAGAACCCTTGAATTTGTCCGGCATGCAAGTCCATCGACAATATTCTGTCGGCTCCCGCTGCCGTCAGCAGATCTGCCACCAGTTTTGATGATATCGGGACGCGCGGCTTGTCCTTCCTGTCCTGCCTTGCATACCCGTAATAGGGAATTACAGCCGTAATCCTGGTAGCGGAGGAGCGCTTGAACGCGTCAATCATGATCAGCAGCTCCATGATATTGTTGTTCGCCGGACAGCAGGTAGGCTGAATGATGAATACATCGGTGCCGCGAACGTTTTCCAGTATCTGGCAGTAAAACTCCCCATCGCTGAAACTGGCAAGGTTGATCTTTCCCAGAGGGATTTTCAGGCACTCGCAGATTTCCTGCGCAAGCGGGACATTGGAATTTCCCGAAAAGATTTTCAATTCTCTATTGACCCGCTTGTATCCAGTGTTATCCATCCGCTCACTCCTGGAGGTGCTGCGAGATGGCTGGGGCGGGAGGATTCGAACCTCCGAATGCAGGTTCCAAAGACCTGTGTCTTACCGCTTGACGACGCCCCAGCAATAAAGCATTTACGATTGACGATTTGCGATTGACGATTGTTTCCAATCTAAAATCATCAATCGTAAATCGTAAATTAACAGTGCCGGCGTTTACCCGAACATTTGTTGGAAATACTCAGCCCGAGAAAGGGTCTTCGCCGGAAACACTCGCCAGTCCTGCCGTGGTACATCACGGGAGGCAGCGACTGCTGACTCCTCATCAGAGAAGAATCCGAAGACAGAGGATCCGCTGCCGGACAGCAAGGTCGTTGCAGCGCCCCGCTTTTCCAGGAAAGCCTTGGCTTCCACGATGGGCGGGTAGGCAGCGAGGATCGAAGCCTCGAAATCGTTAAAGATCCCGGTCAGGGAGCCGTTTACGGCTTGCATCTGACCGATAAAATGTTGAATTTTAAGGTCCTCGGCAGAGGAAGTCAACCCCAAATTCAGCGACCGATACGCCTCGGCCGTTGAAACGTGAACCCCTGGAAAAACCACAACCAGGCGGTTCGGAGGAACATCGGGGAGAGGTTCAATTTTTTCCCCCCTCCCGGTCCCAAGCGCAGTTCCTCCGTTCAGGAAGAAAGGAACATCGGAGCCAAGTTCTTCGGCTAGCGAGAAGAGGTCGGAATCAGCGGCATCGAGGTTCCAGAAACGCCGCAGGCCAAGCAGCGCAGCCGCCGCGTTGCTGCTCCCCCCGCCCAGGCCCGCGCCGGCAGGTATCTTTTTTCGCAGGGTTATGGACGCCCCTTGCTTCACGCCACAGGACGAGGCCAGCCGGCTGGCCGCTTTCCATACCAGATTATCTCTTTGATCTATGCCAGGGAGGTTTTCGCAACAAAGTTCAAGCTGCCGGGATGCGCGGAATTCCAGCTCATCACACAAATCGATGGTCTGGAATACGGTTTGAATATCGTGGTACCCGTCGAGTCGCTGTCCGAGTACCGCCAAGGCAAGATTTATTTTGGCAAACGAACGGATCTTGAGCATTGACGATTAACCTGGGAGCGCGGGCGTCCCGCCCGCATGCGGCCGAGACGGCCGCGCTCCCAGGTGCGAATTAGCTACTTTGCCGATTTCTGTTTTCGAATGGTCTGCTGCAACAGATCCAGTTTTCGGCGAACCTTCTGGATGTCGTCCTGTTCTGTTCCGATACTCACGGATTTTTCCCAGAACTCCTGCGCTCACCGGTCTTGAAATAAAGGTCGCCCAGGTGTTCAACGATCGTAGGGTCGTCCTTGACGAGTTCGTCGGCTTTGAGAAGGTTTTTCTCGGCATTGGTTAAATCATTCATTTTGAAAAAAGCCCAGCCGAGGGAATCCAGATATGCGCCGTTCTCAGGATCAATGGCCAGCGCTTCTTTAACATACCGAAGAGCTTCATCGAGCCTCACACCACGGTCTGCCAGCAGGTACCCGATGTAGTTCAATGCCACCGCGTTTTGAGGGTTCACCTTCAGGATTTCTTTGAGAACCGATTCGGCCCGGTCAAAATCCTTCTGTTTGTCGTAGACCGTCGCCTGTTGAATTTTCAGCCGCTCAGTATTTTCGCTGTCGGACGATTTCCCTTCCGCCCGGCGAAGGACCTTTTCGGCGTCGGAATAGCGTTTGTCCTGGAGATAGACTTGGCTCAAATTGACGTAAATCTCAATATTGTCCGGATTGGATTGCAGCATTTTGGAGAGCACTTCGGCGCCTTCTTTCGGCCGACCGGCATCGGCCAGAGTTCTTGCATAGGCGATTCCGATATCAACATCGCTAGGGTCCTTTTCGTATTGCTGCTTTCCCAAAGAAATCGCCTTGTCGAATTGTTTGCTGATCCGGTAGGCGTGCAAGAGCTGAGGATTGCCCTTCTTTGGGTCCGCCTTGACCATATCTTTATAAATCTCGATCGCCTTTCCGTAATCCTTCACTTCCATGTAGTCGGCGGCCAGGTGCTGCTGGAATACCAATCGATTGCTTTTGGCTTCCTCGGAGTCGTCCTTCGAACTTTCGAGCAGGCCCGAAAAGATCTTGACCGATTCGGCGTATTTGCCGCTTTCTTCGTAAGCCCGCCCAAGGTAAAAAG
The DNA here is from genome assembly GCA_050010475.1 of Acidobacteriota bacterium. Lineage (GTDB taxonomy): Bacteria > Acidobacteriota > UBA6911 > UBA6911 > UBA6911 > UBA6911. Next base: position 16,670 of record JBEKKY010000011.1, read on the forward strand.
AGGCGTCTATTGCATTCGGGTTGGTCTCTACAACCGACTGGAGAGTCTGGATTGCCTCCGAGTATTTCCGCAGGCCCAATTGGGCTCTTCCGCGGTAAATTTGGACTGCAGGCTCAACCGGCGGATTCTTGGCTACGCCATCAAGAATCTTGAGCGCTTCGCTGAATTCATTTGCTTCCACGAGCGAAGCCGCAAGGCTGAGGCTCACATTCACATTGCTTCCCATTACTTCCTGCAGCTTTCGATAGACCTGGACGGCCTCCTTGTTTTTGCTCGTTTTGGAATAAATCGAAGCCAGCAGCCCAAGGCTGTCGGGAGAATCGGGCTGGACCTTCAGCGCCTTGTTCAGGTATTCGATGGCCTTTTCTTCATTGCCTTTGCGGTCATAATATTGCGCAATTTCCCTGTATCCGTTATCCGTGCTGGTTGAGAGGCTTTGAAATTTTTCATAAGCTTCAATGGCTTTATCGGGATTATCGGCCGCGAAGTAAGCCCGGCCGAGCGCATAGTAAACGCGTTCATCTGTCGGCGCGAGTTCCTTCAGCTTTTCTAACTCCTGGATTCCTTTCTGCATCCCGTCCGTTGTAGCACCCTTTTGCCCGCCAAAATAAATACTCACGAGAAGCCAATGCGGATCCGGGTCCCGAGGGTCTAGGCGAACGGCTTCCTCGGCATTTTCAATCGCTTCGCGAGTATTTCCGGTCTTATCCAACAGGGCTGCCATCTCCAGATGCACCGCCGGGCTGTTCTGGTTGTACTTCAGCGCAGCCTCCATCTCCGAGAGCGCCTTGGGCAGGTCTCCGTTGTACTCGTAGTATTTTGCCAACGAGAAATGATAGTAACTGGCAGCCCGATCCGGGGCCACCGGAACTTCCAGTTCCTTATCCAGATTGATCGGCTTCTGTCTTTGTGGCGGGGTAAGAACCCGCTCCCCTTGGGCAAACGCGGAAGCAGATATAAAAACAGATGCTAAACCCAGGTACAGAACCAAGCACCTCAGGGGACGTATACCGCATTTCATAGCCTGTTTATTCCTTATCTCCAGGAATCAATTTTGCGTGCACCATTATGGCACATGGAGTTCAGTCTTTCCAGAGTTCGTGTGCGGGACGATATTCGGGAAATTTCAAGCTTTTTTTGGCTCAAATTGAGATTGGGCCATTAGATATCAGGAAGGCAAGATTTCGTCCCAGCCCGCAATTCCAGCCAGGTTTGGAGGCGGGCTGACTACCCCAATAGCCACGAGGAGAGCAAAAAATGAACAAAGCAAGAGTAGCCTGCGTGCTGGTGCTATGCCTGGGCCTGGTATTCAGTTCAGTTTCCGTATTGGCCCAGAAATCAAGTCACCCTGCGACTGAGAAAATCAACCTGAACTCGGCGACGGCTGAACAATTGCAGTCTCTTCCGGGTATCGGTCCGGCAATTGCAAAGAGTATCATTGAATACCGCACAAAGACGGGGAAGTTCAACCGCATCGAGGAAATCATCAACGTCAAGGGAGTAGGGGAGAAGAAGTTCCAGAAGATAAAAGACCGTCTGGTGCTCTGATAATAATCGGGGTCGGGGTCGGTATCGGAATCGGGGTCGAGACCGGGAAAACCGACCCCGGTTCCGATACCAACCCCGACTCCGATTCGTCATTCAGCTGAAGATCAAATGCGGATGGATCCGGATCCAGTGTGCAGGCTGTTCCACGGGAGATGTGAAAGTCTGAACGCGCTTTACCAGGGCGATAATCTCGCCGGATTGATCGGTCAGACGGTATTCGTCTGATTTCCAATCAGCCGTGAGCAGGTTCAAATCCATTCCATGAACTACCTTCATCCTGTCTCCGTCGGAAACCACAATCGACGGGATCTCGTGGAGAAGGTTGCGCATGGGAATCAACCGGTCGAGGAAGAAATCGCGGGAATAGAACTGCACTCCGTCGCTTAAGGAGACGGCGGTTTCAATCGGAAATTCGCCGCTTCGCGTGCGGCGCAACCGTATGAGGTGGGCGCCGCAGCCGTACTCCGAACCGATATCGTGAGCCAGGCTGCGCGCGTAGGTGCCTGCCGTACAGGCAAGCTCGAATTCCACTTCGCAACCGTTCACCGAGATTACCGTGAGCGCTTTGATTGTGACCTCCTTTTTGGTCGGGCTCAGCTCGATTCCTTTGCGGGCATAGGAGTATAAGGGCCTGCCCTGGATTTTCTTGGCCGAGTAAGGAGGGAGCGTCTGGAGAACGGTTCCCCGATAATGGTTGAAAATCTGTTCAAGCCGCATCGGATCCAATTCCGGCCGACTATCTTCGCCAAGAGGTTCCCCATCCACGTCGTAGGTGGTCGTCGCAAAACCAAAACGCATCACACCGTGATACACCTTATCGGATGCGAGAAAATAGCTTGTCAAGCGAGTTGCCCGGCCCAACGTCAAAGGGAGGACTCCGGTAGCGAAGGGATCGAGCGTCCCCGTGTGTCCGACCTTTTTTGCTTTAGTCAGATTCCGGACCTTTGCTACCACGTCGTGGGAGGTCCATCCGGAAGGCTTGTCAATAATCACGACTCCATCCACTTCACTCTTCGTGGTGCTCGTGGATTTCGTCGATGAGTTTGTCGATGTGCTCGCCATAGTCTTGTGATGTGTCCGTCAAAAAAACGATATCCGGCAAGAACTTCATTCGAATCCGCTGGCCAAGTTCGTGGCGTATCCATCCGGCGGCATGGTTCAGAGCTGCCAGGCTTTCTTTTTTTTCCTCTTCAGACCCCATTAAGGAAACAAAAACTCTGGCGTGTCTGAGGTCCGGGCTCATCTCGACACCCGTCACGGTTACGAAACCGATTCTCCGGTCTTTCACGTCCCGGAAAATCATCATACTGACTTCATGCTGGATCTGAAGCGCCAGTCTTTGTGGTCTTCTTGATTGATGCATATTGGATGCTCAAGGATCGATATAGGAAACCTGGCAATCGATCAGGAGGTCTTCCAGAATATTCTCGGCATCGCGGACGAACTGCTGCGTGACTCGTTCCAAAACAACATTATCAGGACCTACGGTCACGGCTGCCAGTTTCGCGCGCTGCCATAAATCCTGGTATTCCACTTCTGCAATGGAGAAATTCGACCGGGCGCGCAATCGATCCTGAGCCTTGCGCAGCACCATTCGTTTCTCTTTGAGGGACTGGGAATACGGCAGAAATAATTCGAGAGTGCAGTACGCTATGGGCATGTGACAAATTACGAATGACGAATTACGAATTACGAGTAAACGGTTTTTAATTCGTCATTCGTCATTCGTAATTCGTAATTAGAGAGAGGTGGGTTGGACCCTTTCAATAATGTACGCTTCGATAATATCGCCCACTTTGACATCGGAGAAATGCTCAAATCCGATGCCGCACTCGAATCCCGATTTTACTTCCGAGACATCATCCTTGAAGCGGCGCAGCGAACCGATCTTTCCCTCATGAATCACCGCGTTGTCCCGAAGGAGTCGCGCTTCAGCGTTACGGCGGATTACGCCGTCAAGCACATAGGATCCTGCGATGAATCCGAATTTGGGCACGCGGAAAGTGTCGCGGACCTCTGCCCGGCCGACATATTTTTCATGAGTGGTATATTCCAGCATGCCGATCATCGCGGCTTTGATTTCGTTGGTCAAGCTGTAGATGACCGTATAGAGCCGGATCTCCACCCCTTCGGAATCGGCAAGTTCCTGAGCCTTGCGCTCAGGCCGAACATTGAAGCCAATGACAATGGCGTTGGAGGCGGAGGCAAGGAGCACATCCGTTTCGGTCACTGCGCCGGCTCCGCTGTGCAGTATTTTGACTTTCGCCTTATCCGTGCTCAGCTTGTTCAGCATGTCGGTTACGACTTCGACCGATCCCTGCACATCCGCTTTTATGATCAGCGGCAGTTCCTTAACAGTCCCTTCTCTCATCTGCTCGTAGAGAGCCTGAAGCGAGAGGCGAGCCGATTTGCCCAGCAACTGCTCCCGTTCTTTGGCCTGCCGGTATTCGGCAACCTGTCTTGCTTTCGTAGCGTCTTCGAAAACCTGGAAGGTATCGCCTGCCAGGGGCAAATCCTGCAATCCCTGTATCTCAACAGGGATTGAAGGCCCGGCAGAAGCAATGTTTGCGCCGCGATCATTGACGAGCGCGCGTACGCGTCCGTATACCGAACCTGCCACAAAGGAGTTTCCCAGCTCCAGGGTGCCGTTTTGCACCAGGACCGTGGCGACAGATCCCCGTCCTTTGTCCACCTTTGCTTCGAGGACAACTCCGGACGCGAGGCGTTTCGGATTGGCTTTGAGGTCCTTCAGGTCCGCGACCAGCAGAATCATTTCCAGCAGCAGATCGAGGTTGGTTTTCTGTTTGGCGGAAACGGGAACTGTTACGACATCGCCGCCCCAGTCTTCGGCCAGCAGCCCTTGATCCGAAAGCGCTTGTTTCACACGATCGATTTGAGCTCCGGGTTTGTCGATTTTATTAATGGCCACTACGATGGGGACGTTGGCTGCCTTGGCGTGGTGAATCGCTTCAATTGTCTGGGGCATGACGCCGTCATCTGCTGCGACCACGAGCACGACAATATCGGTTGCCTGAGCCCCCCGGGCGCGCATCATGGTGAACGCTTCATGGCCGGGAGTGTCCAGGAACACGATGCTGCGGCCCCGGATGTCAACCTGGTAAGCTCCGATGTGCTGTGTGATCCCTCCAGCTTCTGTTGCCGTTACGTTGGACTCGCGAATCGCATCCAACAGAGATGTTTTCCCGTGGTCCACATGACCCATGATGGTGACGACGGGGGGGCGCTGTACATGGTCCTCAGGTTTGTCGGGCACTTCCTGCCTGGCCTCCGCTTCCTGCTCAAAACTGATCACACCGGCCCGGAACCCGAATTCCGCGCATACTTCCTTGGCGGCTTCCACGTCGAGGGCTTGGTTTATAGATGCTAGAATTCCCTTCGAAATGAGCTTTTGGATAATGTACTTCGACTTGATATCCATTTTTTCCGCCAGCTCTTTAATCGTAACTCCCTCGGTAATAGCGATCGGCTTGAAGTCCTCGGGTGAAGCCGGAGGGCGCGGCAGTTCGATTACTTTGGCCACCCTTTCGAGGATCTCGGGCTTGCCGGGCTTTTTCTTCCGGATAAACCTCGTGGGAGCGGCAGCTCTCGGTGCAGCCGGCCTCTCCTCGCGGAGCCCCTTGAGAATGCGATCGGTGATTTCGGGCGTTACTACTTTTTCCGTACTTGTCCGCATCAGGATCTTTGTTCTTGCCTTTGGTACTACAATCTTTTTGGATACAACTCCGGGATGGACTGTGGGTTCGGCGGTCCGTCCAGCCGGCGGAGCAGCGCCAGCCGGTACTGCCGTCTCAACGGTTCCGGCCATCTCGGGAGCAGGTTCGACAACTTGCGGATGTCCGGGAATTAAGACTGCGGCAGGTGCTTCCGGCTCCACCACAGATGGCGCAGGAAAACCTTCCCCGACTGCTGAAATTGTGACCGGCGGCGCAGCAGTCTCGATAGCTTCTGCCGGCGCTGTCGGGATTACAGAAGGAGATTCTTCCAGTATTTGTTCGGATGGGATAGCCTCTGCGGAAGCGTTTGCTGCCACCGGTTGATCGACGAGTCCGGCCGACTCCCGATCGTAATGTTTCCGCCCTTTGCGAGGGGCGAGAGAAACCTTGGCGGAGGGCTCTTCCGGCTTTACTTCTACCACCTTCTCGACTTTAGCAGCTTTTTTCGCTTTCCGGGGAGCTGGAGCCTCGACCGGAGGCAGCGGTTCGACGGGAGCCGCAGCCTTTTTTGCAGGCTTTTTGTCCAGCTTCTTGGCGGCCTCGCTCTCTTTTTTTCTTTCGACTTCGAGCGCTTTCGCCTCCTCCGCCTCCCGTTGAGAAAGAATTTTCTTGCGGATCGTCTCGGCGAAGTTCACGTCGATCGTCGCAGTCGGCGAAAAAACATACAGACCCAGACGCTTCAGTTCAGCCAGGACTACCTGATTCTTTACTGAACATTCTGTCGCCAGTTCCGCGACGGTTATTTTATCCATTTGCGCAAAGACCTCTACCACGCATGCCTTGATGGTCCGTTATCAGATAAGCAAAAATCTTAAACTAACACGGTTGCAATTTGCAATCGGGGAGCAAATGGGGACGCTCCCCTTTTTCTCTTAATCCCTTGTTCTGCGTTTCCACCAGGAGAAAAAGGGGAGCGTCCCCATTTTTCCTTCAAACAGGTTTATTTTCATCTTCGACAGCCGCCGTTTCGGCGTCTTCGGACGGGGTGACCGAGACTTTTTCTGGTTCCGGCCCTGGTTCTGCGTTCCCCTCATCTGACGCTGCTTGTGCGGCCTCTTCAGAATTCGAAGAGTCCTCGGCTGTTTCGCCCTCTTCAGATGCTGCCTGGATTGCAGTCGGCAGATCCATCCCTTCAGGAACCTCGATCTCGACTTCTTCAAACAGATCGCGAGCCGCTTCCATGATTTTGGCAGCTGTTTTATCGCCGACGCCGGGAATCTCCTTGAGCTTATCCTCGCCCAATTCGAGGATGCGTTCGACGTTTTCAATTCCGAATTCGCGCAACCGCTCGATGGTGCGGGCGCCGACCCCTTCCAATTCGGAAAGGGAGGTAGAGGAGGATGTCAAAGACTCCATGACGCTGAGAACTTCCTGTTTTTTCTGCTCCTCGCTCTTGATGTCGATTTGCCATCCGATGAGTCTTGAGGCCAGGCGCACATTCTGGCCTTTCTTCCCGATCGCCAGCGATTGCTGCTTCTCCTCGACAATTACCTCCATTCGCTTCTCTCCGGGATCGATGATCAGCACTTTGGAAATTTTCGCGGGATTTAGTGCATTGGCAGCATACTGGGCGGGATCGTCTGACCACTGGACGATATCGATTTTCTCACCCCTGAGCTCGCGGATAATCGAATTGATGCGGGACCCCTTCATCCCGACACAAGCTCCAACCGGATCCACGTCCCTGTCCAGAGACGCGACTGCAACTTTGGCACGGTCTGCCGGTTCGTGCACGGCGTTTTTCACTACTATCGTGCCGTCGTAAATTTCCGGGATTTCCATTTCAAACAGGCGTACCAGTAATTGAGGATCCGTACGGGAGAGTATAACCTGAGGGCCTTTCGCAACGGGAAGAACCTTGACGATCACGGCGCGAATTCGTTCCCCCTGCTTATAGGTTTCCGCTCTGGATTGCTCGCGCAACGGGAGCAGAGCTTCCGTCTTGCCGATATCAACGATAATGTCCGGCCCTTCGAATCGCTTGGCAACGCCATTGACCATTTCGCCTATTTTCTGCGAATACTCGTTGTAGATGTTCTCTCGTTCGGCTTCTCGGACCTTTTGCAGAATTACCTGCTTTGCTGTCTGGGCGGCTATTCGGCCCAACACATCCGTGGGCTTCGGTATTTCGACGGTGTCATCGATTTCCAGGGTGCTGTCTATTTCCCTTGCTTCCGTTAACGAGATTTCCAGACTCGGGTTTTCAACGGTCTCGACCACACGTCTGACAGCAAAAATTTCAACCATGCCAGTTTCAGGGTCAAAACGGGCGTTGATATCTTCGTTTGTCTTGTAGAATTTCCTGGAAGCAGCCACCATCGCATCTTCCAATGCGCTGATAATTATTTTCGGATCGACATTTTTCTCTTTGCTGATTTGTTCGATCGTTTGAGCAATGATGTTCGACATATTTCAGGACCCCTGCGGCCTTAAACTCAACTCGCCTATCAAATTGGCCTTTTCGATGTCCGTTAAACCAATCCCGATCTGTTTGCCCGGTGCAACATCGAGCTCCACTCGACCTTCTGTGACGCCTGCGATCTTACCCTTGAAGTTTCTCTGGCCCTCTATGGGGAGCCGGGTCCGGATCTTGGCATTTTTCCCGCTAAATCGCCGGAAATCGGATTCCTTGACCAGAGGACGATTCACGCCGGGTGAAGATACTTCCAAGACATAGTTGAATGGAATCCAATCCTCCACATCTAGGGCTACCGAAAAACGCCGGCTGAATCGCTCGCAGTCATCCAGTGAGATCCCGCCGGGCTGATCGATATACGTCCGGACAACAGAGTGGTTTGCATCCCCCTTTACTTCAACAAGAACCACTTCCATGCTCATGGAAGCGGCAACCTCTTCCGCCAACTTCGTGATCCTGATTTCCAGGGATTGACGTTGGTTCAAATCCGATACTGCCATTTTGAACCCTAAACAAAAAAAGTGGGCACTCGCCCACTTTGTACAAAAGCAGCAGGTGAAAGTATACTCGACAAGGTAATAAATATCAACTCCCTGTCGGAATCCGGCCCAGGTTCAACCAGATTTTCAATCGGGGTCGGTATCGGAATCGGTACCGGGGTCGAAAAGCTCGATACCGATTCCGATACCGACCCCGATTCTAAATTTTGCTGTGGGGTGCCCAATAACGCAGCTACTTCCCGCTCTTCGCAGGGGTAGCCGGAGTGGGTTCTACCATGTCGGCTTGCCCCTTGTTCAAAGCGTCCAGGCCCTCGGGATCGGCCACTTTGACGGAGGAATCTCCCTTTGCCTGAGCATAAATGCCGCCCTCTTTAGCCGATCTGCCAAAAGAGCAGTCAGCCAGCACCGTGCTCCCCTGCTTCAGAATCACATGGATGGCTGGTTTATCAAGTCCGTAGGACGCGAGGGGCGCCGGTTTGTCAATCCATTCTTTGACCGGCTTTTCCATAGCATCCAGGATAGCATTGACCGCATCCCATTTTGCTTTGGTGTTCGTACCGGCCACAAACCACTCCCCGGCCGGTTTCGAAAAGCTGAAGCTTCCCTTCTGGTTGGTTATCGCGATGAAATCCACGTCCCAGCGCTGAATGGGTGCGAGCGCTTTATCCCGGACGTCGTTGGGAGATTTGAGGAGTTTGTCTACCACGTCTTTTTCTACAAAAAACAAATCGGCCCTTGATTCGTCTTTTGCCAGGTATAATTCCGATAAGGGATTATCAGGATTCCTTTTGGCCGACCCGCTTTCTCCCTTTTTCCGGAGGTTGGATTTTGCCGAACCGATGACAAGGTGTTTTAACGCTTTATTCTTGCCATAAGTGAGCCGGACATCGATAGTAGGCTTATCCAAGCCCAGGTTTTGGTAATCCTCAGGAGGGTCATTGAAAAACTCCTTGATTTTTCCCATGGATAAGGCATTCAGAATTCCCCTTACACCGGGAGAATCCGCGGCTATTCTTTCCTTTCCGGCGATCCACCATCGGTCGGTGCTGTCCTTCTCGATATCCAAATCTCCTTTCGAGCTTTTCAGGTTTAGCGACTGAACGTCAGGCTGGTCGAAACTCAGGATTCGTTGGTTCCGCAGATCGTCCAGCTTCTTGTCGAAGGCGCTTGCAGTGGAGCTGGAAACCAGGAATACCTCTTTTCCCCCCGTGACCGCAGCATAAGCGGAATTGCCTGTGGGATTGCTATTGCCGAAACCGATTGCGTATTCCTTCCCGGCTTTGGTTTTGAGTCTCAAACTTGATTTGGCCGGACTTAATCCGAACTTGGCTAAATCTGTCGCATTCGACTCAAGAACACTCTCACGCCGAATATTGGATGCAGAGTTTGCCAGGCTGTTCAGCTCGTCCGAATCGGCATCCAGCGCCCTTGGAGATGTAAGTGCCCAATTGTTTTCCCCCTGGCGCACTGCAGTGATGTGCTGGCTGGAAGACAACAGATCGATTTGCCGGATGTCCTTGCCTTCGAGCTTCCATACCTGGTTTTCAGCCTCTTTAGCCTTTTCGCGCTGCTCGCCCCCTTTGATTTCATAAAAATATAAGTAGCCGCCGAGCAGCAGGCAAACCACCAGCAATACGAGCGTACCCTTAAAACGCATCTATCTCCTCCGGCGATTCCAGACAACCGCGAACCCAGTGATAAGCGCAATGCCGGGCAGTACAATAACGGTGAACAGCAGCAGCATTCTCATCTGGGCTTGAGAGAGGAGGATCCGTCGATCTTCAGGCGGCTTCGGTCGGATAGAAATCAGGTCCTCATCTTGCGCAAGCCAACTGACCATGTTCAGGAACAGATTCCCGTTACCCTGCGGGAAATAGGCGTTCACCGGGAAATTCGAAGTTCCCGTCACGACCATCCGGGACTTTATTGCCGGAGCTTTATCGGAAGCAGGTTTGACTTCCTTCGTTGCCGCCACCGCAAGCGGAAGCGGGCCTTTGAGGTCAACGCCGGCGTCGTACGAGGCTTGCTTGCTCTTCAGATCCGTTTCGCCCCAGCTGTTGGGATTGCTCTTGAACAGCGTATCCACAGTCGTTCCGCTCGGGATTGTCTTCTCCGGCTCTATCGAGCGGGTAATGGGGAAAAAGGTCATCGTTCGGAAGCGATCTGTGATTTTGTGGTTTTCGTAGCTGAGCACGAGTGGATAAGTGGGACCGGCGCCGAAAAGCCTGCCCGCGCCGCTGAAATCGATCACCAAGTCATTATCCGCTTCGACTCCCCAATCCTTAAGAATCGGATCGAGCGTTGGAGCCTGCGGATCGACCAGCAAAAATAAGCTTGTGCCCCCTTTATTCAGAAAGTCTTTGATGAACTGCAGTTCCTGAGGGAAAGGCTCCATCGTCGGCCCTGCTTCAATAAGGACCCTCGCATCATCGGGCACTTTTCCCTCACTGGCGAGATTCACCGTGTCGACCTTATACCCCTGGCCCTCCATTCCCTTTTTGGCTTCGGAGTAACCGCCGCGATCGGTATCGGACGGGGTTTTTTCGCCGTGTCCCTGGATGAAATAGATCTTCTTGGCTTCAGACTGGCCTGCCTTGATGATCGCATTCGTAAGATCTTCCTCCTGAACCTCTTCGGACCGCTTCTCGATTTTTTCTTTGCGAGCCCCATATGAAACGATCACCGTCCCGAATTTGAGCTGAGACCCTGTGAACGGATTTTGGGCTGTGCCATATACCGTAACGTCATTCTGTTTCGCCACGTCCGGCTGCCTGTCGGGATCAATGAACTCGTAGTGCATGTGCGGACTTGCAGTCTTGTATTCTACGAGCAGTTCTTTTAATGGAGCGTAATCGCCTCCGGGAAAGAAAGCTTTGATATCGACATCGTTACTCAATTTTCCGAGGATTTGGATTGTTTGCGGAGCAAGCGTGAAGCGTCCGATTGCCGTCGTGTCTATGCGCTTTGGATGCCGCTGGCCGATGAAGTTCAAACCTGAAACCACCGCGATGACCAGAATCAGCGAAATCACATAGTTGCTGGCGTATTTCGTCGAGCGCTTTCCCAGAGATTCCAGGATCCGCCGGTAATTCGATGCGATCCCGACAATCACCAGCAGGCCGCCGACAATCGCAAGCGCCACATTCCATTTTTCCCAGACATTGGACACTGAATACCCGATGACTGCAGCCACCAAAAGCAACAGGCCTAATGTATCAAATTTCTGTAGATATTTTTTCATTAGCCTTTCCACCGCATGGACTCAAGTGAGCGATATGCCAGAAAAAGTCCGACGAAAGCAAATGTCAGGTAATAGATCACGTGAGAAGTGTCGATCACCCCTTTAATGAAATCATCAAGGTGACTGATTACCGACAAATAGCTGATGACACTCTTGGCGACTCCCGTGGCTGAAGCTGCAAAAACACTAACCAGCCAGAGAACAAGGCTTACCCCGAATGTTAGGATAACCGCCACGATCTGGTTTTCGGTCAGCGTGGAGATAAACACCCCGAGCGCCAAAAGCGCCGCGCCGTAAAGGAACATGCCGAAATATCCCGAAAGAATAGGCTTCAAATCCGGCTGGCTGTAGACGAAAAGGGATGAAATCGTTATCGCGCTGGACACGAACAGGATCACCAGGAAAGTAAGACTGGCCAGGTATTTTCCCATCAGTGCCTGAAAATTGCCGACCGGCGTTGTGAGCAGAAGCTCGATCGTTCCGCGTTTCTTTTCCTCGGAGAAAAGAGCCATCGTCAGCATGGGGATCAGAAACAGCAGAATCACGGTTGTAGTCCTAAATAACGACTGGGTCACGTAAGCCGGAACGTCGATTGGCTGCATGCTCTGGCCCGTCTGCGCTGTCGTCATCATGAATTGATACACTTCCGTGAGATTTCCGAAGAAAATCAAGCCGGAGAGGAAAAGAAAGACAACCAAGACTACGTAAGCAATCGGCGAGACAAAATAGCTCTTCATTTCGCGCTGCCAGATTGCCAGAATGTTTTGCATTTTAAGCCTCTTCCTTGGTGATCAGGTTGATGAAAACGTCCTCAAGACTCATGGAAACGCCGCGCAGTTCGAGCAATCCCCAGCCCTGCGACACAACGGTTGCGGCGAGCAAGCGCCTAAGATCGCTGTTCAGTTTGCATTCAACTGAGTAGGTTGCGGAATTGCCTGCCGCCTCACCCACCTGCACCCGCAATACGCCGTCAATGCCTGCCAGCTTTTCACGGATTGCTTCCACCGGTCCGTCAACCGTCAAGGATATTCGTTCGGCTCCGCTCATCTGGTGAGCCAGACCCTGTGGAGTATCCATTGCTACCAGCTTACCTTTATTGATGATGACGACCCGATTACATGTCATGCTGACTTCGGGCAGAATATGGGTCGAAAGAATTACCGTATGGGTCGAGGCGAGCCCTTTGATCAGGGAGCGAACTTCGTGGATCTGCTTGGGGTCCAGGCCGAGCGTGGGTTCGTCGAGTATCAGGACTTCCGGGTTGTTCAGCAGCGCCTGCGCCAGCCCGACCCGCTGCTTATACCCCTTTGAAAGCTTTCCGATAATACGATTCCGCACGTCCCCCAGGTTGCATTTTCCAATCGCGTCATCCACCTGAGCTTTGCGTTGATTCGATCTGGCGCCCTTGATCTTGGCCACGAAATCCAGATAGGACGTTACCGTCATTTCGGGATACAGCGGAGGGCTTTCGGGAAGATAACCGATCCGCTTTCTAACTTCCATGCTTTCTTCGAAGACGTCGTATCCCGCAATCCTGGCAGTGCCCTCCGTCGAGGGCATGTAGCAGGTGAGGATGCGCATCGTTGTGGTCTTCCCGGCGCCGTTGGGGCCAAGAAACCCGAGGACCTCTCCTTTTTCTACCTTAAATGAGACGTCATCTACGGCCTTGCGGACGCCATAAACTTTGCTGACATGCTCTACTTCGATCACGCCTTTCCTCCCAGGATTGATTTGCAGGGTTTAAAAAACTTGAATTCTAGTGAAAAGCCTTGATCGAGTCAACCAAGCTGTTTGGTTGCTCAATTTGCCCGTAACCATTAGTTTCAGTTCTCCATAAGGAGAAATGCCATAGATTTCATAGAATTTATGGGAAATTTAAGAAATTCGTGAAGTCCGCCTGGTTGTTTTCCTCGTAATTCCATGGTATTTCAAAGGAAATTCATACGTGGAAACCAAAAAGCGGTTGCGAAAATTAGAACGCAATGTTATAAATAAAACCCGGAACGAATTGAATGCTCTTCCGTATTAATCGGGCGTAATGATGTTCCAACCTGATACAACGGGGTATACACGTTGAGGTATATAAAAATTCATCCAGCCCGCTGAAACAATTCTCAATTTCGACTATCTATACTTGATGTAATCGCTCTCGGGTATTTGAGATGTCGGGATCAATAACCACGAATCCCCCCCAAGTCATTGCCGAGGCAGGTTAGTTTTGGAGGTATGGGGTTTTCGAAAAAATCTCTCCCTAGAAGGATATTAGTAACGATGATCGAATTAGAAAACGACGATGTCCTGGAAGAAACTGAATACGACTCCATCGATTTGGACGAGGAAGGTCTGTCAGGGGATTCTGAGGCATTTCCAAGACTTACACGGGCCAACTATGTCGACAGAGTTCGATTTGCTCGCGTTCCCAGTGAAAGCAGGCCGGTTGGGAAAGGCGAAGAGCCTGCGGCTTCAGCAGACCCTCTCTATATCTATTACAGAAGCATGAGCAAAATTCCTTTGCTCACGCGCGAACAAGAGGTCTACTTGGCCAAGAAAATCGAATCTGCCAAGCTCAACACTTTGAGGCTTCTGTCGCTGACTACCATCAATAGTTACAAACTGATGGAACTGGCAGAAGAGCTCCAGCCTGTCGGAGTGCAGAGTGCCCTGCCCCAGTTTGGGATGGAGGAGAAACGGGAACCCGAAACCGAGATTTCCCTTGAAGAACGCACACGGCTCCGCATCCGGCAGATTCGCCGAATAATCTCCCGTCTTGAGAAACTCGAAACCAAGTACCGGCGGGCGAAAGGCAATTATCAGAGAAGCAGGACCAAAGGAAGCAGAGATCTTAACGGGATGAAGAATAATCGGGAGGCCATCTACACTTCTCTGCAGAAGATTGACTTTTCCGAAAACCAGATCAGCACCCTGATTGGCAGCGTGGAAGATGTTTTGCATCAGATGGAAGCGGCGCAATCAGCGGTGAAGACGCTTTCCCAACGTCAGGATTCGAATTCCAAGGCAGTGCGCGAAGCGCGAGCCCGCCGGATTCAGCTTGAATCCCAATACCTGACCAACACGGACGAGCTTCGTAAGATTCTTGCGCTGATCAGTGAAAACAAGATCGAAATGCTGCACGCCAAGGATCAATTCGTGCGGTCGAATTTAAGACTGGTCCTGAGCATAGCAAAAAACTACTCCTATCCCGGTCTGGACCTTCTTGACTTGGTGCAGGAAGGAAACATCGGCCTTATGAAGGCCGTTGACAAGTTCAATTACCGCCTTGGCCACAAGTTCTCGACTTACGCGACCTGGTGGATACGGCAGAGCATCACGCGCGCAATCGCGGATCAAGGAAGAACGATTCGCATCCCCGTTCACATGGTGGAAGCGATGAACCGCGTGTTGAAAGTCGCAAACGAGCTTACGAAGCGTAATGGGCGCGAACCGTCTGTCCATGAGCTGGCCAAAGAGCTCAAAACTCCGGTTTCGAAAATAACGCAGATTTTGAAAGCTGCCCAAGAGCCGATTTCGCTCGAGGCCAGCATCGCGGACAACAAAGACGCTGTGCTGAACAAGTTCATTGAAGACAAGAATGCGACATCACCCGACGAAGACGTTATGAAGCATAACCTTCGAGAAGTGACCAGCTCTGCTCTCCAATCTCTGTCTCCTCGTGAGCAGGAAATCGTAAGGATGCGTTACGGCCTCAACGACACAGGGAAAGAATATACCCTGCAGGAAGTCGGGGAGATATTCCAGGTGACGAGGGAACGGATACGGCAGATTGAAGAAAAGGCTCTCTTGAAGCTTCGCAGTCCTTATCGCTCAAACAAACTGCGCGAATTTGCTGATTTTGTCAGCAAGAATTGATTTCAGTCCGCGGCAGGATCAACTCCTGCCGCGGATAACCTAACGAACGGCCTTTTTGAGTTCGCTTCCAGACGCAAATTTTGGAACTTTGCGGGCGGCGATTTTGATCGCAGCGCCGGTCTGAGGATTGCGTCCCGTTCTGGCCTTTCTTTTGGCCACGGAGAAAGTTCCAAAACCCACGATTGTAACTTTCTGGCCCTTTTTCAAAGAAGCGGTTATGCCCCCGACGATCGAATTAAAAGCGGCCTCCGCCTGCGATTTAGTAAGGCCAACTTCCTTCGCAATTTTTCCTACCAGATCACCCTTGTTCAAAGAGAGTCCCCCTTTCTGCACCAATTTTTAGGATATGAGGAAACGGGCGAGTAATAACACCGCGCCGTCCTGCGAGTCAAGCGAAATCCATGATGGCATAGCGATGCCGATTTATCGGATTTCCTATCGAAAAACGTTTGCGCGTCTACGGGTTCACGTGTTAATGCGTAAACGCGTGAATCCGTAAATGCGTAAACGCTCATCTGGCAGGCCGGGCTTGAATTTTGCTATTCTGACAAAGGGCCTATCCGGTAATTGAAAGGGATATCTTTCCCGTAGCGATGGGTTTCCTGGTGGGAGCGATCATGTCGAAAAAGCCTCTCTGCGTGGCCTTTCTGTGGCACATGCATCAGCCGGATTACCGCAAAGCGCAGACGGGGGAAACCTATCTGCCGTGGACCAGGTTTCATGCAATAAAAGACTACTATGATATGGGCGCGCTGGTGGAGCAGGCAGGCGATGTTCATGTGACCCTCAATCTTGTGCCGTCGCTCATTGACCAGCTCGAGGCCTACAGTTCCGGAAGAGTCAATGAAATCCAAACCCTCATGACACTCCGGGATGCATCGACTCTCGATCAAGAAGAGAAAGCTTTCCTGCTGCGCACCTTTTTTCAGCTTTCTCCGACCCATATGCTGTTGCCGTATCCACGATACCGGGAGCTTTGGGAACGACGCGGTGCGGTCGGCGAAAACGGGGAGTTCTCCGCCGGACTTCGTTCGTACACGGTCAACGACTATCGGGATCTGCAGCTTTGGTACAATCTGACGTGGTGCGGGCAGGAACTTCGGAAGGATCCTGAGATCGCAGGGCTGTTCGAAAAAGGCGCGGGTTTTACAGAAGAAGACAAAAGACGACTTCTTCAAATTCAGCAGTCATTCGTAGCCAAGATTCTTCCTTACTACCGAAAACTCTCGGAAGCGCACGCGAGCGAATTTTCCGTCTCCCCATATTTTCATCCGATTCTCCCGCTACTCTGCAATTTGCGCACTGCACAGGAATCTCTGCCCTCGATCGCCCTTCCTTCCGATTCCTATCAGCACCCGGAGGATGCAAAGGAGCATATCGATCGGGCCCTGCAAGCCCACAAAGCAGTTTTCGGCAGCGCCGCGCAAGGCATGTGGCCTTCGGAAGGAGCGCTCAGCGATGCTTCTCTGGTTCTGGCGAGAGAGGCCGGGCTGCGCTGGCTGGCTTCCGATGAGAGTGTCCTCTGGAACTCGCTTCATCGGGAAGGACGCGTATCGGGATCTCTGCGGCCCGAAGAAAAATACAGTGCATACCGCTGGGGGCCCGGAGATCCGGGTCCGTGCCTGTTCTTTCGAGACCATGCCGTATCCGATCTTTTAGGTTTTTCATACCACAATTGGGGCGCAGCGGATGCGGTAGCCGATTTTCTGGAGCGTCTGCGCCGGATCCATAGGACTCTGCCGGATAACGGGCGCCACTATGTTGTCCCCGTCATTCTCGACGGCGAAAACGCCTGGGAGCATTATCCGAATAACGGTGCAGATTTTCTGAAGCTGCTTTATCGGCGGCTCTCGGAATCCAGCGACCTGCGAACCGTGACATTCTCGGAGTTCCTGGATCTGGAAACTCACCGGGAGCCATTGAAGTCCATTGTATCCGGAAGCTGGATTTATGGGAACCTGGCTACCTGGATCGGCCATCCAGAAAAAAACCGTGCATGGGAACTCCTGGCCGGCGCCCGCAGACTCCTCAATTCTTTCCAACGAAAGCAACCGAATGAGCAAAAGATCGGTGCAGCCTTCCATGAGATAATGATCGCGGAAGGGAGCGATTGGTTTTGGTGGTACGGAGATGATCATCAGACCGAAAATGCCGCGGAATTCGATGCCTTATTTCGAACTCACCTGAAAAATGTTTATATCCTCTTGGATGAGACCCCGCCTGCCGTTCTCGATGAACCCATCAAGAAAACCCAGGCGAAATTCCGGCAAAGGAACCCTGTGCACACAATCACTCCTCAGCTGGACGGAATCGAAACAGACTACTTTGAGTGGCTTTCGGCCGGTTTCGCCGTTCCGGGCGGCGGAGAATCGATGCACCGCGTTGAACGACTGCTGGAAAAGGTTTTTTTCGGGTATGATGCACAATCGTTTTACCTCCGGATCGATCTGGCCCCGGGAAAGATCGAGAACTTTTCGCCGGCTGAATCGATTCAAGTGCAGTTTGGATCTCCGGAGAAATGCTGCCTGGTCCTGGAAAAGACGGAGAGCCGGAACTGGCGCTGCCGGAGTGTGATTTGGCCATCTCCCGGGACAGTGCCGGGTTTTGCGGCAAACCGCATAATTGAATTGGGCGTTCCATTAGAGGCGCTTGGTGTTCGAAGGCCGACAGAGGTAACCTTCTTCATCTCGGTCCTGGATCGCGGCCGGGAAGTGGAGCGGTTCCCATCCACAGGCGTTGTATCGGTGCCGACAGACCCCTGGAATCTGGACCAGCAGGAATGGATGGTGTGATCGCCATAGAACTAATTGACGAGGGAAAATGAATCTAAACACAAATCCAATTTCGTATCCGGACGAAACCGCCGAGCTGCTTGCACGCCTAAGACTGCTCGCGACAAATCTGTGGTGGACATGGAACCAGGAATCCCAGGAAATTTTTCAGGAACTCTCTCCGCGCGGATGGCAGGATCTCTATCACAATGCGGTGGCCGTTTTACAGGACATCTCCGAATATGAGCTGCGGATGCGCCTGCAGGACCCGGTCTTTGCCCGCCGCGTGCGCGACGCTCTGGCTGATTTCGATGACTACATGAACGAGAAGGACACCTGGGCATTTCGTCACGCGCCCTCTCTGATCGCGAATCCTGTAGCCTACTTCACGGCGGAGTACGGATTTCATGAAACGCTGCCGATTGCCGCGGGCGGGCTTGGAATTTTATCGGGCGACCATGCCCGTTCTGCCAGCGATCTCGGCCTTGGCCTGGTGGGCGTCAGCCTCTTGTACCGCGAAGGCTATTTCCAGCAGGTGATTGACACGGACAACTGGCAGACGGAACGCTATACGCAATTAAATCCTGCTTCACTTCCACTCCAGCCGGTTCTGGGTTCAACCGGAGAGAGGCTGGTCTGCAAGGTGGAGGTCAACCTCTCGGAAGTCTATTTCCAAGTATGGAGAGTGAACGTCGGCCGCTGTCCTGTTTACCTCCTGGATTCCAATCGACCGGAAAACGAATCGTTGTACCGGGACCTGACCCTGCGGGTTTACGGCGGAGACAATTCGACCCGGATCATGCAGGAGATGCTGCTTGGAATTGGAGGAGTGCGGCTGCTGCGGGCGCTTCGCATCCAGCCCTCTCTCTATCACATGAATGAGGGGCATGTGGCTTTTGTCTCGCTGGAATTGATCCGCGAAAGAATGGCGCAAGGCTGCTCTTTCGACGAGGCACTTGCTCAAACGCGCAGGCAGTGCGTTTTTACGACCCATACGCCGGTAGAGGCGGGACACGACCGGTTTAGTCCTGACCTCGTAAAATACGCCATGCAACGTTTCCAGCCCAAAATCACCTCCTCCTTCAACGATTTCATGGCCCTGGGACGGGTCGATCCCGACAACGAGGGAGAGCCTCTTTGCATGACCGTGCTGGCTTTGAAAACGTCCCGAGCAGCAAACGCTGTAAGCGAGTTGCATGGAAAGGTGAGCCGCAACATGTGGCAGGCGCTTTATCCGGGGAAATCGGTGGATGAAGTGCCGATCGGACATGTTACCAACGGCATTCACCTAATCGGGTGGATGAAAGGGGCTGTCCGCAGCTTCTGGAGAAACAAGCTGGGACCGAAATGGGATAGAGATATCCACACCCAATCGTTTTGGGAGCGAATGCTCGACCCCGAGTTCGTCACGGATGAGGAGATCTGGGCCTTGCGCTACCGGCTGAGGCGCGCTCTGATCGAGTTCGCCCGCCGCAGGCTGGTGATGCATCGAGTTTCCCTGGGAGACCCCAGTTCGGTCGATCGCATGCTCGACACGGATATTCTGACCATCGGTTTTGCGCGGCGATTCGCCACTTACAAACGTGCGCCTCTCGTATTTGAGGATTATGATGCCCTCCTGAAACTGGCGTCCGATCCGTTCCGGCCGATTCAGTTCATCTTTTCCGGAAAAGCGCATCCGGCAGACGATGAAGGCAAGCGCCGGATTCAAAAGATTATTCACTTCAGCAGGTACAGCGACCTCCGGGGGCGCTTGGTGTTCATAGAAAATTATGACATGCACGTTGCGAGGCAGATGATCTCCGGGTGCGATGTCTGGCTGAACACTCCCAGGCGGCCCCTCGAAGCCTCCGGCACAAGCGGGCAAAAAATCATCAGCAACGGTGGTTTGAATCTAAGTATCATGGACGGCTGGTGGCGTGAGGCTTACGACGGCACCAACGGCTTTGCAATTGGAGAAGATTCACAACCTGCGTCCGTCGTTGAGCAGGACAGGCTGGACAACGCAAATTTCCTTCGGGTCCTGAGCGAAGAGGTGGTCCCCTGTTTTTACGATCGCGATGAGCGTGGCATCCCCCGCAAATGGATCTCAAAAATCCGCCGCTCGATGGCCACCATGCTTCCCAAATTCACCACGTGGCGCATGGTCCAGGAATACGCGCTCAAATATTACCTGGCCGATCATTCGCCGGATCTCGGACATTGAATTGACTGTCTGAGAATGATAGCATCGAGCTTTTGTACCGGGCATTCGGTTTCAAATACGGAACCCACGGCCTGAAGTTGGTTGTGCATCTGCCGATATATATCTTATGCCTGAATTGCGCCACGATCCCATCCAGAGACGCTGGGTCATTATTGCCACTGAACGAGGCCGCCGGCCTGATGATTTTCCCAGGAACGAACCTGAGCCGACAGGCGGCTTTTGTCCTTTCTGCGAAGGAAATGAAAGCAAAACTCCGCCGGAAATAACCGCAATCAGAAATGGGACCGGAGCCAATCAGCCTGGATGGGAAGTGCGCGTCGTCCCCAACAAGTTCCCGGCCCTTCGGATTGAGGGAGGCCTCGATCGCAGGGGAATCGGCGCATATGATCAGATGAACGGAGTCGGGGCTCATGAGGTGATCATTGAGACTCCGAAACACTCTCTCCAACTCGCCGATGCGCCGCTCGAACATATTCAAAAAGTGCTGCGGATCTACCGGGAACGCCTCGTCGATCTTCTGCGGGACCAGCGGTTCAAATACGTGCTGATCTTCAAAAATCACGGAGCGGCGGCCGGAGCTTCGTTGTCTCATCCGCACACGCAACTGATTGCGACCCCCGTAACGCCGTTGACGATTTCGGAAGAACTGAATTCCGCGCAGGACCACTATCGCGAAAAGGAACGATGTCTTTTTTGCGATCTGATTGAGCAGGAGCTCGATTCCGGACAGCGGATCGTGATCGCGGGAGATCAGTTTGTAGCCTTGACTCCTTTTGCCTCCAGGTTCCCGTTCGAGATTTTCATCGCACCTCGAAATCATCATCACAGCTTTGCAGAGATTACCGATAGCATGCTAAACAGTCTTGCGGCGGTGTTGAAAGAGGTTCTGCTTCGAGTCAAAAAGTGCCTGAAGGACCCGCCTTACAATTTCTTGATTCACACAATTCCTAACCTGCAAGCCGGGCGTTCGCATGGCGGGCACTGGGAAACGATCGAACAAGATTATCACTGGCACATCGAGTTCATCCCGCGACTGACTCAGGTGGCCGGTTTCGAGTGGGGAACCGGTTTCTACATCAATCCCACCGCTCCCGAAGAAGCGGCGAAATATCTGCGTGAAACCGAGTTGTAACAAAATTCAAAAAGCAAAAACGCCACGGATTTCACGGATTATCACGAATTTCAAATCGGTGAAATCCGTGGAATCCGTGGCGTTTTTGCTTTTCCCAATACAATGAGGGTGGAAATTGACTGCAAAAGAACAAGGTACTGAACCGGGTTTGCGAGTTGTAATGTTTGCTGCTGAGGCCGTTCCCTATGCCAAGGTTGGAGGACTCGGAGACGTCCTCGGCGCTCTCCCGAAGGCAATGGCAAAACTGGGCGTGCAGCCCACTATCATTATCCCTGCATATCGTTCAGTCGATTTCAGCAGGTTTCAAATAAAACCCTGTGCCGCCGTGTCCGGATTTGATGTCCCCATGGGGTCTTTTCTCGAACATGCCGATGTGTTTCACACGCGGACCAGCGAATCGGCAGCGGAAGTATTTCTGATCGGGTCGCGGAAATATTTCGATCGAGATGGAATCTACGATAATCCCGCCACCAAGGAGGGATATCTCGACAACATGGAGAGGTTTGTTTTCTTCATGAAATCGGGTCTCGAACTGCTTTCACGGCTCGGGCTTCCTGTAGACATTATCCATTGCCATGATTCGCACACCGCGCTCATCCCCGGAATGGTTAGTCTAAACCGGACGAACAATCCCTTCTTCTCCCGTGTTGGGACGCTCTTCACGATTCACAACCTCGCATACCAGGGGCTCTTTTCAAAAGACTCGCTGGTGTTCGCCGGAATTGATCTGAGCCGCTTCTACCCCATGTCTCCTTTCGAATATTGGGGCCAGGTCAATTTCATGAAGGCGGGGATTGAACTTGCAGATAAAGTAAATACGGTCAGCCATACATATTCCGTTGAGATCCAGACCGACCCCGAATTCGGCATGGGGCTGGAGGGAGTTTTGCGTAACCGGAAGGAAGACCTCAGCGGAATTGTCAACGGCATCGATTACGATGAGTGGGATCCCGAAAGGGATCCGCTCATTCCGGCCCACTTCTCTTCATACGACCTCTCCGGCAAAACCAAATGCAAGGAGTATCTGCTGCATTATTTTGGCTTGCCTCATTCACGGAACCGGATTCCCCTGGTGGGAATCATTTCAAGACTGGCGGACCAGAAAGGATTTGATCTCATCGCGGAAGCTGTTCGAGACCTCATGGAGCTCAATTTGCAGCTGGTGGTTCTGGGAACCGGACAAAAGAAATATCACGACCTGTTTGAACAGATTGCGGCCCAGTATCCGGGAAAAGTTGGAGTCCGCTTATCTTTTGACAATGAGCTGGCTCATAAAATCGAGGCGGGCTCCGACCTTTTTTTGATGCCGTCTAAATTTGAGCCTTGCGGTCTGAACCAGCTCTACAGCCTGCGGTATGGAACCATCCCGATAGTGAGGGCAACTGGCGGCCTTGCGGATACGGTCCGCGACTATGACCAGGACTCAGGTACGGGATTTTGCTTCTCGGGATACACGTCCGGAGAAATGCTGGCGGCGATCAAACGGGCACTGGAAGTCTATTCAGATCCGGGTCAATGGCAGGCGCTGATGATTCGCGCCATGTCCCAGGATTGGTCTTGGGACCGGTCCGCGCGCGAATATTTGAACCTCTACCGCACAATTCGAGATTCGAAAATCCCGATTAGACCGAGTGGCTCCGCGTCGGGCGCTTGAAAAATCGGGCTTGGGGCCGAGACAAACGCTTTTCACCCCCGACTCCGATAAATCGGATTTGCAGTGAGTACCGCTCGCGTCATCGACGTAGAAAAGCTCAAGCCGACCAACTTCAAAACAGAGGTTCTGCCCGATCTGATGGATAACCTATTCAGACACTGATGTGAGTGCCTTGGGCCAGACGTTCATATGGAGGAGTCGGAAAACCGGCTTATTTTGCCGTCAACAAACATGCGCCGGATGCGGATCGGATCATCAATGGGCACGCTTTGGCTGCGGATAGCATATAAGGTTTGAGAGGTTGAACCAGGGTTCCCGCCAGTTAGCCGGAAAATCTCAGATGCAATTGTTTTCTCCAGCTCTTTCGAGTAGCTCATATTTCTGAGCTCCGCGCCAATCCAACTCAGCGCGGCCTTTCTGGGAAGATCCTTAATCTCCAGGGATTTGAATTTCCAATAATGCAGGTCATATGATCCGGGAAGACCCGTCACTCCGAACGCCAGTACGCAACTTTCTTCCATGATTTCCAGTAGATGTTGCAGCGGATGATGCAGTTTGGGGAGATGGTCCAGGATGAGGCAAAGACGCTGCTTTTTGCCCGATTTTAACAGCGCATTTCGCAAATCCTTGACGGACATATTTTTGATCTGCGCATTAATGCTTTGCCGGATCTTCACTGCTTCTTCGAGAAGAATCCTTCGGGACCTGCAATCATTCACGTAAACAACATCTATCTCGTCTCTAGAAAGTCTGTTTGAGACTTCCTTTAAAATGGCGGATTTGCCCACACCAGGAGCGCCGAAGACGAGAGTGTGGATTCCTCGCTGCATATTCAGGACCAGCTTGCGGATTTCTTTTTCCCTGCCAAATAGCATATTACTTTGGATTCAGATGCTATGCTGGATTCACTTTCACGGCTTCTTGTGAATCGCATGGGTTCCCGTTTTCATCGAATTGCACCTTCAAAAGCGCAATGTCGGCTCGAATAACGTCGTTGGGAAGATCGGACTTTTGATCCTGATATCGATACCTCAAGGGATCGGTTTGCACATGATAGCTATCCTTTAAGGAATTGATTGTTGCTCGGAACCAATATCGCAGACGTGGAGTAAGTTCCTCCAGCACTCTGCTTATGGGCTCGCTTGCCTTCTCCCCCAGCTCGTTTCGATAGTGTCTCTCTCTGGTAGCCTGGCTCACATTCATAAAAATGCCTGGATCGGAGATTTCGAATCCATCCAGGAAAGAAAGAACCGGTGAAGGGA
>JBEKKY010000012.1:0-24696 GCA_050010475.1 Acidobacteriota bacterium
GGCAACCATCCCTGTCTCTCTCTTCAATTCTGCTATTCCCATCTTGGATTTTCTCCCTACCCTCTACATTAAATTAACATGGGGTAGGTGTCTCAGCATCATAGGCACAGAGGGTGGTTGCACGGTGCCGTTGCGTGCTCCAGGAACCTTCGGGACGCCTACACTCGCTCCGCTTTCCCGAAATCAATCGGCTTCTCTACGTGCGTGCTGATTTCAAGGAAAGCAGTGAAGCAAATGCCTCAATCGTTCGCGTCACCTCTCGGGACATGTTGCGTAGTGTTGCAATAACCGGCTGTCCCTTCAGCGGCATTCCCTCGTCAAAGATTATAAAGGCTAGGCCGTGGCCCTTGTTCTTGAGTGTGACTATTCGGTCATCCGCATCAGAGAGCCTGATACGACATGAGTTGGAAATGAAATATTCCCCACTTCCAAACTGTGTATGGTTTTCGTCCTCAATGCGAATGTCCCAAATGCCCGTAAGCTTGATGATCGGCGTGAGCACTTTGTGCTTGTCACGAATATTGAGGTCATGGATACCCCAAATATTTCTATTGCCAGAAATATTTCTATCGCCGGTTTGATAAGGCCTGATCCTGTTCAAAATCAATGTCGCAACTGCATCGGAGATCTGTTTGTGCTTGAGTGCGCCATTAAGGTGCGTCTGAAGTCTATCCTTCAGATCGTAGATTGGAAACCGTGTCCATTGAGTGGGAGTTCCCCCACAGCACAGAACGACCTGATAGTAAAGGTGATCCAGAGAGCTCCTGAGATTATGAACAGCATCCCCTATCCCTACAGCGGCGTCGTCGAAGGGAAAGCCTGATGTATTAATATCAAAACAAAGGAAATTCGCCCCTGTTTCAGGCTCGTTCTCGATGGCAACATTGTAGAAATTCCCACTGCTAAAATTAACCGATAAAGAATGGACTTCGGCAATGTGCATATT
Organism: Acidobacteriota bacterium; assembly: GCA_050010475.1. Lineage (GTDB taxonomy): Bacteria > Acidobacteriota > UBA6911 > UBA6911 > UBA6911 > UBA6911. The sequence goes on from JBEKKY010000012.1 coordinate 947, forward strand.
GGCGCGTTTAACCTTCAGAAATGCCGACGCGAAACCGTCCATTATGACTTAGTGTCCTCTGCCGCAAGTATTTTATCCCTTAGGTTGCCCTATGGTATTCGGCGGGAGCTTCGATGCAAGGACGGATAACAAATCCAGAGTCGCTCTCTTCAAATGCTTCTAAGCAATGACAAAATCTAGCTTCTCGAATATTGTTCCCATCTTTGTCGAAAATGTCCAAGTACTTCACAAATCCATAACGATAGATAAACAATTTCCCAGAATTTATGGCGTTAAATTCGCCAGCAAGCAGCGGCGGAAGCAGTTCTGCGTCCATTGTAGGAATCGAATCGTTTGGTGCTACGACAATCTGATTAAACAGCATTGTGTCGCCATATTCTGGAATCGGTGGAATTTGTTTGATGGAGTCTATTTTGCGGAATTGAGCTCCCATTTCCACTATTTTACAGGGAGTCTTTCCAATGTTTTTGACGCGACACGAATAAATCAGATTTCCTCGATTGCCAATGGATGGATTGGAGGCAACCATCCAACCTCGTTCGCTATTAATTAGAAATTCAGTGTTTTCTTTGGCAGCTTTGGCTGCATCTTCCGCTGCTTTTGTCTGCTTTTTCATGATGCGTGCCTGCACTTGTATAGCTTTCAGAGTCCTCAAGGCAGCCCAAGTCCCCAAAAGTCCAATTACGACCAAGGGCCAGTTAGCCACGAGAGCTTCAAAAAGTTGTTCGAGGAGCGAATTGTGCTTCTGATTATCGGAACTTGCCTTTTGTGGGGTGATGCTTACTTGGGTTATTGGGGAGGGAGCGGCAGTGCCAATGGATTTAGTAGATGGTTCTGGGGATTGTTTTCCTGCCTTCTCATGCTTTTCGGGGGCATTTTCCTGTCTGCCATTTGGTTGCTGAACAGGCAAAGCCAACAGGATCAAAATAAGCCATGTTTTCATGGGGCAGTATTGTAACACAAGGTTCGTATCGTTCCGGTGCGCTTCAAGAAAATGCGACCAAAATAGGTATGAAGTCCTGGCAATCCTCAGCGTCAGCAGCAGCTCCGCAACAGCGAGCGTAGGATAGCGCATTTTTCCAAACATAGAGATGCTGGCAACAGTATCGGATCTCCGATGATGTTCCGATTGCCGTCACTAATATATTGTGAATCCTATTTTCCGGCCAACCCCCAATCCTTTAGTTTGTCAAGTTCTTTGCAATCAATTGTACAAGATATTATAAAGTCTGCACCACAGGACTGTTTGTCAAGAAATCTGGGCTGCGGTGTAACACGTGCGTTCCCGCCCACTATTTAAATGAAAACCTGGTGTATGCCCGTCAGATTTCAATGGCGCAATTTGCAATTTGAGCGGGGGGGTAGACTTGCAACCAATCGTACAGAGACGAGCAGTCGTGCAATGCAAAAACTATCCAGGAGGAGAAGGGCGGCTTCCTCGACAGACTCTGCATTCTCGCTGCTCCTGCTTGACAAACGTTGCGAGTGGTGGAGTAGCCGTTTCACCTATATACCTGAGTGGGGTAGTAAAGAATCAGTTCTCTCTCTCCTCCCTCTACTTGGCTACGTGGGCACCTTTCTACAACGGCATCAACGACTTACAGGATGCTACGCGGAGGCTACGTGACTGCTACGTGGACACCGAATGATCGCCGCGTAGCACCCCGCGTAGCCGTCACCCGGCTACTCGCACAACCCGAGCATTTGTCAACTCTCTTGTTCTGCCGGAAGCCAAATCCTGCCCGTTTTAGCGTCATAACGGATCACACCCTCTTTGGCGAGAGCATCGCGGCACCCGCCCGGCATGCTGCTACCGAACTTGGCATACCAATGTTTGCGTTTTGCTATGTCGCTCCACTTCGCAGCCATTCCTGCCGGTATAGCCTTTAGTGCCGTGAGAATTGCCTCCGTACATTTGCCTCCCGTCGTTTCAGCCAGACCAGCTTTGTACTGAGCGGCGATCTTCTCTTGCCACTCGCAGAAACGGATAGCGGCTTCCAAGGCTTTGTTTGTCACCCACTCATCGCCGTTCACACAGCTGGTTATCAGCGCGATGCGCATCACCTGTTCACCCAAACGACGGTTCCGGTCTTCCTTGGAATCCCGCCATTGGAACATCCGGTGCCAGCAGTTTTTATCAACTTTTGATTGGACGACGTGCGCCTTCGATGGATACTGCTGCTGGGTGATCGGAGCTGTGGCTTCTTCGCTCTTTTCCCAGGGGATAAATTTCCAAGGCGGGATGGGCAGACCAAACAGAAAGCGATCAGCCAATCCATCGTTCGTCTTCGCACCAAATACTTCTGCGTACTCACCGGGGTCGTTAACCTTCAGGCAGCCCAAAATTGTTAGCCGGGCATTGATGGTATGCTCGCCGGTCTTGTCGGCTGAGCCTGCGGTATCCAGGTTCCATAGGGTGCAAAATGTTGGTGCAAGACTGGAATTTTGAATACCCATTTTACTGAGCGTGTTCCTCAGTTCATCCTGTAAGAGCAATACCTTCTTGCCGTTCGGGTCCTCGCCAATCAATTGCTGAAGCCCCCTGTCTGAGCCGGGAACGCTGGGTATTACTGCTTCTTTGTCGAGTTTAGCCAGAGCGACGGCACGTCTGCAGGTTTCAGACTTTCCCCCGCCTTTTGGCCCCAGAAGAGCCACATATAAGTTCGTGCGGATGTCCGGCGTCGGTTCCACGCCCGGCATCACGCTGCAAACGGCCAGCATAGCTGGGTACGCTAAACTGAGTGGAGTTCCCAGTTCTTTCGCCAGATCACCAGCTTTTCCGTACATGCAGCTCTCGGGCATTTCTGGAATGCCATCCGTCAATGAGGTGGTGCCGAGCGGCGGGGGAACAAGAGAGTGGACTGGTTCAGCTGGCGAATATCTGGAGATAGATTTGGCAATCGTCAGAACTTCGCTTTCGGACAGTGGAGGTCGGCATCTAAGGGCATTTTCTTTTAACAGCGCAGCCTCGATTGCGGCCTGAGAGATGCCAGGACGCCGCATAGTGCCTGCCAAGGACGCCAGAGTAGCGTTGCGTGTCCCGTCTACGATTGGCAACGGCTCGGCGATAGCGTCAGTTTGCGACAAAGGTAGCTGGTCGATCATTTCCAGAAGCCAAGAGGGAGCACTGGCGACGGGGATATCCGCGTTCAACCATTGGTAGGCAATGCCGCTGGGATGTATGGACGGCGGAATCATGGCGCTCCCTCCGATGCCACGGATATCCAATCCTTTTGCCAGTTTACATACGCTGCTTCGGATTGACACGTTGTCGGGGTACTTGAAGTACAGATGAAACCCGTGCGCGGTTTCCGTCTGCAGGGTATAGGTCCAAAGGTCACCGTGCGCTTTGCACAGCTCGGCTATCGATGCCTTGCCGTCCTCACTATCAACATCCAGAACGAACACGCCAGATTCAGGGCCACATGCCAGCGCCCAATTGCAGCCTGGAAATTGCCGGTCCCAGGCGGCAATCGTCATGGCATCACAACTGGCCGCTAACTGCCATCCTTTGATTAGAGGTATCTTCCCACAGGGTTCAACTGGAAACACACGAACTCCCGGTTGCGCCAAAGATGCGGGTAAGCCAAGGAAGACCGGGGCCGCCGGTGTTTCTCCGCAAGGATCATTCCTTGGCGTTACCTTAACTGCCTCGGCAGCGGAGACACCGTAGTGTTGCATCAGGAACTTGACCTGAGTCTCCGTCTCAACCGCTCGACAACAATAGTGATCTCTCACGTACTGAATCGCGTCCTTATCCCCGGTCATCTCAGCGTAAATCGCCGTCAAAATCATACCGGTCCGACCATGACCACCCGTACATCCAACGTGGATCTTCCTGCCCTTTTGCTGTTGATGACAAAGAAAGGAGACCACCCGCTTGAATTTTTGAATGTCGTCGGGAATGCCCCCATCGTCGATAGGAAAGACAATTTCAACGGCCTTCCCACCGGGCCACAGATCAACCACCGGATCGCACTTTTCGACACCCCACACCTCAGAGGCGATGCCGGATGACGCCCCCTTTTGCAACGACACATAGACATCAGCGTCTTTCACAATGGGCATCGCGGCATTACCGCCGAAAATCCTGTGCTGGCCAATTGGCAGCGCCATGTGCGACAAGAAACAAGGTCTAGCCTGGAGGTCCCTTTCGAAGTCTTTGGCTTCTAGGGTCTCGAAATGGTTGGCCTTGCCGGGAGACACTGGCAGAGCCGCATCAACTGCCGGAGTCTCTGTCTGGGGCTGCTGAACTCTTTCAATCTGGCTGCAATCCTGAAGTGGAGGTTTAGTGTTATCTACTTCAGGCTGCTGACATTGTGCTAGCTTTTGATTCATCTTTAACATATAATTATCTCCTTAGTTCGATTTATGCTTCATTTGAGTTAGGCCCGCGTTGCCAAACGCGGGCTTCATTTTTACACCTATCAGTACCCGTCGCCGCTCTCCCTTTCGGGAGCACACTTCCTTTGGGAATCAAAGTCTTAACGCCCACAACCGTCCGCCGTCGCCGACAAGATTTCACTGCTTAGAATCCTGTTTGCCATTACTTATAAGAAAAGGCTGCCACATTGTTCGCCAGCTATAAAAGGATCGTATGTCTTCCTAAATTAATGAGGCAACTCGACACTTGTGTCTAGCCATTCATTACCCTTGTTACTCTGTAGGAACTTATCCCACCAATCACTGCTCAGATTGATCCCTAGTTCATCATTTACCTCACGAATGACAATCTCGAATTTGTGTTGGCAGATGACTTCTAACTCTAAAATGTCTCCAATCCGCATGATTGCACCGCACCCAGCACAGTAAGCATTACTATCAGCGGTCCCTTTGCCAATCTCGCCAATAATATCTAAGACTTCCTTCATCCAAACTTTCAGGAGTACCAACAATTCAATATCGTCGAGATCTAGCGTTCCGCAATCCTTGGCCTCGTGCACCTCGGGCGGAGAGTCCTCGACAGCATTTTCCCCGGTTTGCTTTTTTTCTTCTTCCGCGATCATCTCTTCGCAGATTTTTTGAAGGCGGTTTTGTTCATCAATTGTTTTTCTTTCTGAAGCGTATTGAATTTCCATAATACGTCACATCCTTTCGCAATTGATTTCCATGGTTTCAGAAAAGCTTCACAGAGTCATGTGCAGCTCACCCCAATTAATTGATCGCCTCAATCAAAGCCCGAATATCCTCAACTCTCCAGGCGGTTGTCCGAGTTCCCAACTTGACAGGCTGTGGATATTTCTTCAATTTGATACCCAACCACCAACTTGATTTACTTACTGGAAACACTCTTAACACCGTCGAGAGGCGTACAAAGCCAGTTTCCGGCAGAATGCTTGATGTATCCATAATATTGCCCTCCCTTTATCCCAATTGCTGTCGTTTCCGCAGCGTTCAGTTGCCTTTACATTTCGGAGCGGGAAACTTCCCGCCATCCTGAATAACTGTTTCGAGTTCAGATTCCCTTTGAATAGACGATGCTGACCAATCTGGACCTCTATCCATGAACCATTGCCGCCTTGTCAATTTCCCATTGCGGCTTGACGCGATTTCTCCTGAGATATTCATCCAAATCGGACTTGTCGAAATAGAGTTTCTTACCGGCAGGCTTATAGTGCCCGATTAAGCCCTTGCTTGTGAGCTGATACAAATGGCTCCGACTGATACTGAGATACTCGGCAGCCTCAGCTAAGTCATACGGGTGCATCGTATGATTGCCAAGCTCAACCAAACGGCTTTCTATTCGTTCAAGTTTTGCGGAAAGTTCTTTGGCGGTCATCATTGCGCTCCTTCAAAAGTCTGAAAACAAGCGCAATGATAAAGAAGAACGAAAAGAAATAATATTGAGTCAACGTTGAGTCAATCTTGGCTCAACCCTTTGTTGTTTTTTGGGGAGTGGCCGGTGGAAGGTCAGCGAATTTGCCGCCTTTGCCATCATCCATTTGGGCCTTGTAAGATTGGTAAAGTGAATGCGGATCATGAGAAACGCCCTCAAAATGCAAAGAGGCAATCTTTAAGGCATCCGTTTTGCTCTCAGCCTTTATATATTCTTTTTCCCACATTTCTATTATCATGCTCGCAAAATCACGGGCTGTTGCCAGCCATACTATCGGGGGCACCTCGGAGGCCGAGTTCCCTTCCGGGAGGTCCAAGACCTTTAATTGATTTTTTAGGTATGCCAGTTCCTCTTTGTATAGTTGTACCTCCGCGAATATTTGGTTGTCCTGAATTGAGTCTTCGCCATACTTACTTTCCAACCCAATAATTGTCATTTTTATCGAGTGAATTCGATCAAATATTTCCATTCGATCACTCATTAGGCTTGCCCTCTCCGCTCTGTAACCGCAGTAGTTCCCGGCGGCTGGTTCGTATTTGCCCGAACAAACTCATTCCAGGGAAATGGTACCGTTAAACAATTGCACGTTCCGTTGCTCTGAATCTTAAGTTCCAATGTTGACAACCTTCGCCGAGGGCTTCGCCGTTACAAAATTAGCCCATATCCTCATCAGGTCACGCCGTTTGTCGAACAGGGTCGTTCTGAGATAAGCGGCCTCGACCTTGCTCTTGACCGTGTGCGCCAAGGACGCTTCGATAACGCTATTCTGTGTGTGCGTTTTTTCCTCGGCCCAATCCCGAAAGCTAGACCGGAATCCGTGGGCAGTGATATTGCCGTACTCCATGCGTTCTAGTGCCTTGAGAAAGGCCATATTGCTCAGCGGTCGATGGGCTGATCTTCCTGGAAAAACGTACTCGCCGCCGTCGGATATTTTCTGCGCCGCCTCAAGGATCTCCAGACATCGCTCACACAAGGGGACACGATGCTCAACCTTGGCCTTCATGCGTTCTGCGGGAACCGTCCATGTCTTTGTCTCAAGGTCGATCTCCGGCCATTTTGCCAGCTGCACCTCACTGGTCCGTGATGCTGTGAGGATCAAAAATTCAAAAGCGAGCTTGATGGACATACTGACGTTGGCTACCGCCAGCGCCGTTATAAACTCCGGCACTTTTGCATAGGGCATGGCTGCGAAATGCTCCTTCTTCTCCATTTGCTTTGGCAGCACCTTTGTGACTCCCTCGACAGGATTATCACCGGATCGCCAACCTTTCGCCTTTGCGTAGTCAAAAACCGTCTTGATCCTCTGCCTGACTCTTCTCGCCGTTTCCGCCTTCTGGTTCCAGATCGGGGTGAGTACTTCCAGAACGTCCCTTGGCTCAATTTCACCGACCTGACGTGATCCAAAGGCGGGGAATACATAGGTCTCTAAGGTCGTGATCCATTGCGCTGCGTGTTTCTCGTTCTTGAAGGTCGCAGCATGTGCCCCATGGACTTCCCTCGCCGCGACTTCGAACGTTGGAACCACTCGCAGTTCCTCTCGTCGTTCTGCCAGAGGATCTCCGCCCTTGCGTGCGATCTTCCGAAGCCGTGCCGCTTCCTCCCGAGCGTCCGCCAAACTCACAAGTGAGTGTCCGCCCAATCCGAGATCGCATCGTTTTCCTCTGATCACCGTGCGGAGCAGCCAACGTTTTGCGCCGGAGTCGTCTACCACGAGGTAGAGCCCGTTTCCATCGGCATGCCGTCCAGGTTTAGCATTTTTGATTTTGACTGCCGAGAGAGCCTTTTCAGGATGCTTTTTCGGTTCATGTGGTTTTTCGTTAGCCATTTCACCCCACATTTGATAGAAAAGATCTTTGAAAAAGGGATTCGAAGTGTTATACCCCTCATCCTGCCCCACATAAAATGTGGGATGCCAGTATATTTCACTGGACGACCCCGGACAAGAGAAAAGCGTAGAACCATTATGGATATTGGCTCTAATGGATTTTGCTGGATTTTGCTGGACACCAAATATAATCCTACTTCCTCCGCCACACCTTAACCCATAGATTCCATCCCGGTCGAGGATGAGGTAGCGTGGAGATTTTCCTTCGTAGAACGCCTGAACCAGTTGCTGCGCAGACCAGGCGGCGGTCGGATGTTCTGTCACGTTGAAGTGCACGAACTTACGGCGATCATGACCAAGAACGATGAGAACGAACAAGAGACGGAACGTAGCCGTGGGGACGGTGAAGAAATCGATCGAAGCAAGTTCCCCGATGTGGTTATCCAGAAAAGATCTCCAGTTCTGCGAAGGAGGTTTCCTTCTTTTCGGCAGCCGGCGAGAGACAATCCGCTCGGAGATATCGATTCCGAGCTTCCATAGTTACCCGTGTATCCTCGGTGCGACCCAGAGCGGATTAGAAGTGGCCATCCTGCAAATCAATTGCTGTATCTCACGGTCAGTTCCTGGCCTGCCCGGTCGGTTCTGCCTGGATAGCCGAGTCCAGTAAGAAGCGAAGCGCTTTCGATGCCATCGAAGAACAGTTTCGGGCTTCACGATGCGGAGAGCTTCTTTCCAGCTCAGCCAGGATCGGGACAGGAGCAACCAAAAAACCGATCAGACCATCGAAGTTTCGGCCGCCGGAGTTGTCGCTTCAAAATGGCAAGTCGCTGGCAAAGGGCGAGGTTTTCCAATGCGAAGTCAGAATGAAGCCTCAGGGCGCTTGGGATAAGAGAGAGCATCCGCAAAATCATCAGAATCATGACTGCAGAGTGTCTGGTATTGGGTCGCGGAATGTCAATCGTTTCAACGCGGCTCGGGTTTTGGCGAATGACACCTGCCCCGATTCCTGCGATCACCGGGCGAGATTTCGCCCGTGCTGAAGAGTCTCAAGCCTGGATCCTATACTCTTCAGATTCATGTCCGGGATCTGATTGCCGACACAGATTCAGGGAGAGCTGAGCTCCAAAATTGTAACTTGTTTTCCCGATCACGCTGTGGTACTTACAATACCAGTATGTCACCGAGGGTTTTCTCTCTGTTTGGGGTTTTAGCTATAGGCGTGTGCGCTTGGGCGGGCGTGGTACCGCCCCTCCCAAGCGTGTCTAAGGTGCGGGTGCTCTCGATAGGCGTGAATCAATACCAGAACCCGAAGTTAAGGCTGAGTTTCGGCGGAGCCGATGCGGTTGCATTCAGCGAAGCGTTTCGAAAAATCGGGGCCGAAACACCAACCACCCTGACGGATGCGGCGGCGACTCGAGCCGGGATCGAGGAAGCGCTGGCCGGATTGGCGCAGCAATCGAAGACTAGCGACACGGCAGTGTTTTTCTTCTCCGGATGGGGAAACTCTGGAGCGGGTGGGTTTTATCTTTACCCGTCGGATGTCGCGCGCGACGAAGATGTACCAAAGCTAGGCATTTCCCCGGGGGTACTCTGGGCTTGGCTTGACAAAATCCAGGCGCAGAACATTCTGGTCATCCTGGACACTGGAGACGCCACCGATTTCCTGGCGGCCGCGCTGATGAAGACGCTGGGGCGCTCCGGCGACAAGGAACGCAATCTTTCGATCATCGCGCCCCAAGGCAACAGCAGGGACGATTCGGAATTGGGACACGGAGTCCTGACCGATGCAGTCCTGCGGGCCCTCACCAAAGAATCCGACCTGAACGGAGACGGACTGCTTAGCGTTTCCGAGTTGGAGGTCGCGACTTCGGCGAACGTGATCCGGGCCAATTCCGGGCTCTCGGCCGAGGTGAGCTTCCGGGCGAGGGCGGTGTCAGCCGGTCATGACTTCGCCATCGGCAGGGTGGGCGAGGCCAAGCCGGCGGCGCCCATGCGGGGCACCCAGACGTATGCGCAACAGAACCCGGCGCCGCGCGGCACTCTCAATGGAAAGTATCGCGCGCTGCTGATCGCCACCAATGAGTACAAAGAGTGGGATCGGTTGAATAATCCGGTCCCCGATGCCGAAGCGATCGCCCAAGAGCTAGAATCGCGTTACGGCTATGAAAAATCCAAGCTGGTTCTGAACCCGGCCAAGAGGGAGATGAGCAAAGCGATCACGGATTTACGGACCTGGCAGTTCGCGCCGGACGACGAGCTCTTCATCTTTATAGCCGGACATGGAACCTACGATCCGGACTTGAAAACCGGTTACCTGGTGGCTACGGACAGCGAGAAGAACGACCCGGGTCACGACACCTATTATTCGCAGTACGATCTGTTCCGCAACGTCGCGGCGATCCCGGCAAAGCATGTTCTCGTGGTGATCGACGCCTGTCAGGCGGGCGCAGGATTGGCTCAGTTGAACCGGGATGACCCCAAAGGGGACATCACCTACAAACCCGGCGGAAAGCTGGAAGGCCTTCTGGATAGGAAAGACCGCCGTTCGCTGTTGTGGATCACTTCCGGAGGCAAAGAATACGTACCGGACGGCGAAGGCAAGCATTCGCCGTTCGCCTACCAGTTGCTGAGCGCGTTGGATAGCGGGGCCAGCGATCCGGAGGGCATCGTGACGTTCCTCGATGTACTGGGCTACGTACAACGTGTGCACAACCCGGCGCCGCAGCCTACCTACGGGTACATGCCGGAAAATGAACATGGGGCCGACTTCTGGTTCCGGCTCGTCGCCAAACCGGAGCTCCCCGTCCAGCCGGCGGACCGTCGATAGAGGTTTCGTGTTCCCAGGCTTTATGGTTTGCACTCTCAACCATAGGGGCTATGATCGGGAGATTTCCAAGCGAAATTCCTGGAGGGCAATATGACAGAGTCACGCAGAGCATTCTTTGAAGAGATACTGGCATGTGGCGCCCTGGCGGCGTTGATGACCGAGAGTGCCGCGGCCAGTCCGCAGCAGAGCTTATCGAATCCATCGTTGATCAGCACCACCGACTTTTGGGGATCGTTTTATGACAGCGTCGACCCGAAAAAGAGCAGAGGCCAGAAGGGAGTGAAAGGAAAGCCGGCCGTAGCGGGCAAGGACGTTCGATACCTCTATTACGACAACGCCGGCCTGCGGTACACCGATCAATTGAAACCGACGGATTTGCTGGACCATCCAGGCGACGTGGCGGTCAGCATCACGCTGGGGCAGTTCCGGCCAGGACACAGCGACGCTCAGGCGATCCGGCAGTTGACTTCTTCACAGCTTCGAGTGGATTGCGTACAGACCAGATCATTCCTGAATCTGCTGGCGCCGGCCGCGTGGGTGGCTATGGCGTCGCTGTACACGGACCAGGCCGGCAAGCTGCCTTCGTTGCAGACGCTGGGATTCCAGCAGCCGAACTTGCTGAGCGGCGACAACAAGGTCATTCTGCCGGGTGGATCCGGGAAATTCTCCGTCAACGTTTCGTCCATGGTCAAAGAGTCGGTGCTGCACAAAGTTCTGCGGAACGGCATCAAGGTCGCGGGCATCGCTTCGCCGCTGCTGGGTTTTCCCGCGATCAGTGTTCCTGCGATGCAGGCTTTCTCGGCGATCTATTCCGTGCTGGAAGAGCGCGCTTCGTTCATCATGAGCAGCCCGCTAATGGATGCGGCCGCGACCCAGGCCGCGCTCAAAGAACCCAGTTTTCCGCCCACCTTCCTGCCGATCAAGGACGGCCAGTATGTAATGGTCCCACTCGAGCATACCGACGCGCTGGCCCAGAAGATGCCGCAACTGGATGTCAACCAGGGTTGGCTGGTGGATCGCACGGACAAATCCAACCGGCCGGTAGACCAGAAGGCCAACGATACTATTCCGGAAGTCAGTTACCTGACGCTGCAGATGAAGATCACGCCAGTGACACTGCAGCTCGCGAGCACCGGTTCGGGAGGCGGGAGTGAGGGCAGCGGAGAGGGAGGTTCTAAATCCGGCACTGCAAGTAAGTCCAACACCGTCACCAAGAAAAAATAGTACACGACGGACAGAGTATTGGGTCCCGTCACGGTACAGGTTAGACAACGGCTCCCTCACAGCTGCGGATCGGAACGGTGGCAGCCAGTAAGGGGGAGAGCAAACAATCGGGCTCCGGAGTTCCATTCCCATGCGATATTGCTTTGTGATAGCCGCGTTCTGCGGCGTAGTGATGCTGCCACCGGCGGCGGTGGCTCAGTGCCAGCCGGTCCGGCGCGCGCTGGTAGTTGGTATCAATACTTACTTGGGCACGCGCCCCCAGGGGGTTCACGTCCAAAAGCAGCTGGTTCCGCGCGTGCCTGTCCAGGGAACCGTCGCGGCGCGTCCGTTCGACGACCTGGATGGTGCTGTCAATGACGCCAACGACTTCGCCGACCTGCTGGAGTCCAAAGGCTACGATTTTCCCAAAGTGAACGTCGTCCGGCTGCTCGAAGAGAAGGCCACCGCGCAGAACATCCTCGATACTTTCCAGCGTCACTTGGTCGACGCCTCCAGCTGCCCCGGCGATATCGAAGTGTTCTATTATTCGGGTCACGGCTCGCAGATCCGCAACCAATATGTAAAGGACGAAACTTCGCCCGACCGATTCGACCAGACTCTGGTGCCGTACGACGCGGCCGACGGCGTCCCGGACATCCGCAACAAGGAACTGGACCGCCTGTACCTCAAGGCTGCGCAGAAAGGCGTTTACCTCACCGTCATCGCGGACAGTTGCCAGAGCGGCGGCCTGAGCCGCGGTGCCAAGCAGTTCTCCAAGGGCAAGGCCTCGGAACCCGATCACCGCTACGTCGTGGACCCGGGGCCGCGGGATGCCTCCCAAAAACTCCTGCTGCCCACCAGGCTTACCTCGGGCGTTTCCCATGCGGTGCTCTTGCTCGCCGCGTCCTATGAGACCGAGGAAGCCAAGGAAGACGGCGACGAGACCCACCCGCACGGCGCTTTCACGGCCGCGCTTCTGAAAAAGTTACAGGATCACGGATTGCACGAGCCGATCGGCGCCATATTCGATGACGTCAAATTCGCGGTCGGCCTGACCCAGGCCGCGCAACACCCCCAAATTTATGGCGAAGGACGCCTGGAACTCGATCTGTTCGGCGGCCGCCCGAATTCCACTACCGGCATGGTTGCGCGAGTGAAAGAGATGCGTTCCGATGGCAATGTGGTGCTAGATAAGGGCACGCTGGCGGGCCTCTACCCGAAGTGCCAACTGGTTAGCGTTTCCGGCTCGTCGAACGTGCGACTGGAGATTCACGAGCAAGGCACAAGCATGACGGAATCCGTGGCGGAGGTGAAAGAGGGCAGCTTTTCGGAGAACCCTCAGGGTACCTTGTTCCGCCTGGACAAGTGGGTTGTCCCGGACAGGAGCGCCCTGACCATCTACTACGCCAACGATGGCCCTGCCGCGGAAAGTCTGGCGCGCGACGCCGCCGTGCTGAGTGAACTGGAATCCTCGGGAATGAAGATCGTCACCGATCCCACGGTTGCCCTGCCTGGCGGCAGCGGCGAGCTCCGGCAGATCTGGTGGTTGAATGGCGCCTGGCGGTTGCTGCCGAGCCGCCTAGGTCCGGCGCTGGAGTTGGGAAAATCGCTGGACGCGCAGCGTTTGCGGCAGATCGCCGGCAACGCGGTCTCCGGAAGCGCGCTGTATGTCAACTTTCCCCTCCCGGCGAAGGACGCCGCCAAACTCGATCTGGGCGACGGCACCGCCAACGACGCGGTGAGGGTACAGAGCCAACCCGATAAGCCGAAAAAGGACCAGTACGTGCTGGCCGGCAAGTGGAACGGCAAGCGCTTCGAATACGCGTGGGTGCGGCCTGGCGTCACCGAGGACGATCAGGGGGATACCAACCTGCCGGTGCGCACGGATTGGGTGCCGGCGTCGGATTCCGATTGCGTGGACAATCTGCGGGTGAAGGCGCTCACGCTCAACCGGATTTATGGCTGGGTGACTCTGGACATCCCTGGTGGCGGCGCTGGGGTGGGCGACTTCCCTTATCGTCTGTCGCTCCGCAAAGTAGGAACAACCACCAGCCTTGTACCGGGCAAGGACGTTACTACCGAAGGAGAGAAGTACAAGGTCTGGCTGAGCGCCAACCCGGAGGAAGTCACGGCTATCGCGAAGACCGGGCACATTGCGCCGCGGTGGGTGTATGTAATCGCCATCGACCGCGATGGAGACACCGATGTGGTGATTCCGGGAAGGCAATCCAACGTCGGCAACCATGTGCCGGGCGACGAGACTCCGTCAGCCGAAATTCAGATGACCTCCGAGCCGTGGGATTTCTCAATTGCTCCGCCGTTCGGTCTCGATACCTACATTCTGGTTACTTCCGTGGAAGAGCTGGACCCGCGGATTTTCCCGGCGAAGGGCGTGCGCTCGCGTTCGGCTAGCCGCGGCACCGGCAATCCCCTGGCCGACCTCATCCAGAACATCGGCGTCAACAGCCGCAGCCGCGGCGAGGTAAAGCCTGTCCCGACTACCTGGTCCGTGCAGAAGGTAACTTTTCGCTCGGTGGCGGCAAAATAAATAGTAGGAAGGATTGCCGCCTTGCCGATAGCGACTGGTCAGTTCGAGGAGGCTGGCGTTGCAGGAAACGGCGCTGATAAGTATGTGGTCGGTTCCGGATCAGGAGACGAAGGAGCTGATGACGCTGTTTTACCAGAAATGGTTCGTGGGGTAAAGACAAGGACGAATGCGGAGCCACTCCACAGCTGCAGTGAGGAGATGGCAGTCTGAGGAAAACCTGCGAAAGTAATTCCTCTACCTTACACATGGGAAAGCGAGGGCCCACGTCTCTTTAACGGTCACCCCGTGCGCGATCAAGTTTCTCCAAGACAGATTCAAAGCAAGACACTGACACCCGAATGTTACATATTCTCCCAATTACGCCGGTTCATCCAGCCCGCACGAAAGATGTTGCTATCCGATGGTCTTCCGTTACATCCAGTTCCCCATCAGGAAGAAGGCGGCCCAATAATAAGGATGCGCGTAGGGAGCTTCCGGGTTTAGCGGGAATGCGGGCGCCTCTTTCTGATTTACTAGCAGACCGCGACCTGTCGTCGGACCATGCTGGCTTTTCACCTTCCCTTGTAAGAAAGCGATTTGCGTCTGCCGCAGTGCCTCCAGTTTTGTGATTCCCGGGGTAGATTCGCGGATACGGTAGAACTCCTGCATCAGCAGGCTCGTGCTCTCGTCCGCCACAGGCCAGAGGCTGGCCAGAACTGCCTTTGCGCCTTCATTCTGTGCGAGGACACCGAAACCCTCCACCTCTTTTCCATCCGCACTGCTGCCTCCCACGCCCGTGTTACACGCCGACAGTGTAAGCAGCTGCACTCCGCCGAAGAGGTTCGGGAGGCTTTTCAGCTCAGCAAGACTCAGATGAGATCCATCGCCCAGCAGCAAATACGACCGGGTTTCGTTGCCCGGCTGAAACTGGAAATGGCTGGCGATGTGGACCACCGGGTAGCGTTTAAGCAACGTCAGCCTCATCGTTTCTGCCGTGAATTCCTCATCCAGCCTGATTTCTCCCTGGAGCACTCCTCCTTTGCCGGGCTCGTCGGCGATAATGCCTGTCAATTCTGAGGCAACCGACGGCAAAGACGGCGCTCCCTCATATTCTTTTGTGACGCCAAATCCCGCCGCCGTCCAGTGGATGTCCGGATGATCCTTCAGCCTCGCGTTGCTGGCCGGCGTGAACACAGCCACGCCGTATTTTTCCATGAGATAGCTCTTGCCATCGAACAACGCCGCAAGCGGCAGATAGCGCAGGCTGCCGTCCAGCGACCACATGAGTGTCTGCGCCTTGGCTTGGAGCAGATCGTCCGCCAATCCACCCAGCAATATATCGTACAGATCCTGCGCCAGCGGCCGAGGATCGACATTCGGGTTCTGCACCGCCTCGCGGAATTCGAGCACCTTGCGGTTCAAGGCCGCTGCTTGAATCGGATACTCGTATGCTTTCTGCACATCAGGAGTAACCAGGATGGCGCGGTACTTGTCCTCGCCGACCAGTGTATAGATCGCAACGGTGCCGGAGGGCAGCTCGCGCAAATCCTCCATGATGCTTCGGGAATTCAGCAATTGATCGATCCGGACGCTTGATTCGGGCTTGGCACTGAATTGCGCGGTCAAATCGGCCAGGAATTTTTCGAAGGCCTTGTTGGCGGCGGTTAAGTCCTGCGTGATTCGGTCAAGCTGGCGTACTTGTTCAGGCGTCCGAGCACCTTTGGCCAACAGTTCTCCGCGCTCCGTACCAATCGCGACGATACGGCCTGCGACAGCCTGATATCGCGCCTCCCACATGGCTTCCTCCTCCGTCAGGTCCGCTTTCCGGCTTGCGGATGCGCCCTCCTCGGGAGCGCGGCGCAAAAACTCAAAATACTCTTCCTCCTTGAGCAGATTCAGCACCTGCTCTGCTTCCGCCAGCCGGCCCTCGGAGATCAGCAGATCCGCAAGTTCGTGATAGGCCTTCTCATTGCTCACGAGGAAGCTTCGCTGCACATTCATGCCCAGGCCGGTAATGCCCGCGCGGATTGATTGGATGGTGTTGACAGCCTGCTTTCCGTAGAAGATCGCTAACCGGCGATTACCCGATGATTTCCAAGCCTGCATGAGTTGCTGGAGGGCATCATTTTCGGTGCCGGGATCCTTTATCTCTCGGGACATTGCCAATGCCTGCTCACCGTAACCAATACCTTTCGGATAGTCGCCCAGGAAGCAGTATGCGGTGCCTAGGCAGGTCAAATTCCAGGCCTCTTCCTTGAGGTCCTTTACCTCTCGATGAATCGTGCGCGCCTGCTCGAGGTAGCGAACCGACTTGGAATAGTCGCCGAGGGAGGTATATGTGGCCCCCAGGTTGGTAAGTGTGCTTGCTTCTCCCTGCCGGTCATTGGTTTCCCGACGAATTGAAAGTGCTTGCTCGTAGTAAGCAATCGCCTTCTCGTATTGGTGCAGATTCCAGTAGGCCCAGCCGAGATTGTCCAGGGTCAGGCTTGTTTCGAGGCGATCACTCGTTTCGTGAAGCCTCTCCAGTGCCTCTTCGTAATGCGCGATCGCCGTCTCGTGTTCGCCGAGGTTGCCGTAGGTAATCCCCAGGTTATCGAGGGTTGTGCCTTCCTCCAGCTTATCCTTAAACTCGCGGAATATAGGTAATGCCTGCTGGTAGTAGGCGATTGCTTTTTGATATTGGCTCTGGTTAAAGAAGGCCAGCCCGAGGCCGACCAAAGCATATGCTTCATTGCTGCGATCCCCGATCTCGCGGAAGATCTGCAGCGCCTGTTCTTCGTAATTGATGCCCTGATTA
Source organism: Acidobacteriota bacterium (assembly GCA_050010475.1). Classification (GTDB taxonomy): domain Bacteria; phylum Acidobacteriota; class UBA6911; order UBA6911; family UBA6911; genus UBA6911. Next base: position 17,962 of record JBEKKY010000012.1, read on the forward strand.
TAGTGGCCCAGCGAGTCGTAGGAGTTACCGATAGAGCTCAGGGTAAGGCCTTCCAATCGGCGGTCCTGCGCTTCGCGAAACAATTTTAACGCCTGCTTATAAATGCCAATTGCTTCATCGTACCGACTCCAATACGAATAAACACTTGCAGTGTTGGCCAAGGCCCGGGCTTCGCCCTTGGCGTATTTAAGTCTGCGCCAAACCGCCAGCGCTTGCTTATAGTATGCTAGCGCCTGCCCGTTCTGGCTCGCGGAGATGGAGATGTTTCCCAACCCATTCAGGGCCTCGCCCTCGCCATGTTGATCCTTGATCCGGCGGCTGATCGAAAGCGCTTGCTCGTAGTAGGCAGTCGCTTTATCCTTTATACTCCTGCGAAAAGAGGCATTCCCAAGCCCATTCAGAGCCTCCTCCTGGCCATGCTTGTCGCCGGTATCGTGGAATATGGCCAATGCCTGCTCGTAATAGCTCGCGGCTATCTCATACCGGCTTTGACCTGCCGATGCCGATGCCATGGCATTAAGGACCGCCCCCTCGCGATCCCGGTCGTTTATTTCGTGGAAAATCGACAACGCCTGCGCCCAGGTTTCAAGCGCCTGTTGAAGTTCGTGCTTGAGGTTGAGCGCGCGCCCCTGCTCAAACAACTGCTGTGCTGAAATCCGTTTCGCGTCCGATGGAACAGACCCTCGAAGTTCATCGAGCCTGATCTCGTATGGATCAGGGCTTCCGGTCTTGACCGCGGCCGCCACCTCGAGCGTGTACTCGCCGGAAGTTTCAGCCACCCAGGAGAGAGGCTCGGGCCGCCGCTCGTCCTCGGGAAGATTCAACTCCACGAGCGTTGCCTCGTCGTTTGGCGCTCGCAGTCGCAGCGTCGTTGCGAATCCGGGAGGCTCAATTACTATGTGAGCGTATTGTCCTGCGTTGAGGGTTATTCCATAAGCGTGTGACTCGCCTCCGGCTAACCTGCCGCGTACCGGCTTGCCCGCTCTCAGATGGCTCAGAATCCCGGAGGCTGCATTGGCGTTCGCAGCAAGTGGCCATCTGGCCTGTCCGCTCAATGCAGCCGACAGCACGATGAGCGCCATAGCCCTGAAAGATATTGCAGCGATGTGCCGGAATGCCAACATTCACCCTCCTGAGACCTTTCGGTTGGGAGAGTTTTTGCTACTCACCCCAACCGCAATTAGAACATCGCGGCCGGCCAGGATCCTTAAGAGTCCACCTCGCCTGCAATGTTCATTGCACTGCTTTCGCATCATCTATCGAAAAGGGACGGCCTACTACCCCAATGGATGTGGACCGGCTATAAATCCAGATACTGGGCGCAATACACGTATGCCGCTTTCGGCAAAAAAGACTATAGCTTCGTCGATATTCACTGGCTTCAGCCTTGGGAGCTAGCCAATGAGAGGGGCAAAAAGCGTGGAATTGCGTCAGAGTAGCTGCCAGCTTTTCTCTTTTCTATTTGGAATGGATCTCGGGTAAATTCATGATTGTGTAGTGCGATGTCGTTTCCTCCCACCCCTCTACGTAGAATTATCACCCTTATATCAAAATGATTACAGTCGATTGGATGAAAGTCAAGGACACAGCCGGAAAATGCGGGGCGGACATTCTGGGCAGTTGATAGTGCGAAGACGCGCGGCGCTCCTCCCGGCAGGCCTGTCCTGGCGAATTGCTAATTCGTGACACAACCCCAGGCGATTCCAGGTTTTGTTAGAATGAGCAGATGCGCGATCTGGTTATCCTTTTCGTTCATCTCATCGTGACGCTCGCTCGCCTGTTTGGTCCCGAAGGCATGCGTTCGGTCGTTGCGGAGTCGGTTCTTGTCAAGCATCAACTGCTGATCCTCAATCGCTCGAGGGCTCGGTCACCGAATCTACGGACCCCAGATCGCCTCGTCGCTGGTTTGTGTGCGCTCTGCATTCGTCGCGCCCGTCTGATCCGTTCAGCGATCGTACTGAAACCTTCGACTCTTTTGAGCCTCCATCGCATGCTGGAGAACCGAAAATATCGCCTGCTTTTCTCATCCAAACGACGAGGTAAGCCCGGACCCAAGGGACCCAGCAACGAACTGATTAAAGTTGTGGTCCAGATGAAGGATCGCAATCAATCCTGGGGCTGCCCGCGAATTGCGCAGCAGATCGCCTTGGCGTTCGGCATCCAGATCGATAAGGACGTTGTTCGGCGCATTCTCGCCAGCCATTACCGACCCAAACCTGACGCTGGCGGCCCGTCCTGGCTGACCTTGATTGGACACCTGAAGAACAGTCTCTGGAGTCTGGACCTGTTCCGATGCGAGTCGGCGACGTTGCGGACCCACTGGGTTCTGGTCGTCATGGATCAATCCACGCGCCGGATCATTAGATTCGGCGTCCAGGCCGGAACGGTCAATGGTGTCACACTCTGCCGGATGTTCCACCGAGCCATTCGAGGGCACGGCTCGATGCCGAAATACCTTAGCTCCGACCATGATCCGCTCTATAAGTTCCACCAATGGCAAGCCAATCTGCGGATCCTGGAGATGACCGAAATCAAGACCGTCCCCTACGTTCCCTTGTCCCATCCCTTCGTGGAGCGGTTGATCGGAACGATAAGGCGGGAGTGTTTGGATCGCACGTTGTTCTGGACGAGCACGGATCTCGAAACAAGCTGCGCGATTTCAGAATCTACTTCAACCATCATCGCACGCATACCTCCCGCGAGGGGCGAACGCCCGATCAGGACACGAGGAGGCCACGACCGGTCGCAGGTCTAAATTGCTACCGATGGCAACCTCACTGCCGAGGCCTTTATCACACACCGATGGCTGCCTAATTCTCCAAAGACTCGTGCTCCCTGCGGTATCGGGCGGACATCGGCAGACTGCACTCTCAATGAAACCAGCTGCTGCTGAGCTTGTAAACGCGCCGCGGTTGGCTGGTCTGATCCTGTCACGGCCACCAACAGAGACAGGGGGAAAAGTCGTGAGAATCTGCGGCTCAGATGGTGAAAAGAAGATGAGAATTCATAGCCTTCCCCTGTTTCGCTTGACTTGCATTATGACAAGAGTAACATTTTATGCATGATTATTCGGGTGGTCGAATAAGTACGTTCAGAAATACGCACTTCACCTTCATTAGACGGCGCGCTGGCCAAACACGCCATCAAAGCTACAGCTGGCAACAAATATAGAAGATAGAATAGGGATCAATCGAGAGCCTCTTTACTGGATTGATGGGAAAGGATTCAAATCCAGGTCAGGGCTGCATAGTACCTGGTGATATTCCCCTGCGTGAGGCATCGGGGAGCGTGGCTGAGCTGGCGTTTGTTTGCACCGCTGGGTTCTAGCTTGCGCGTTCTGCTCTCGATTTCCGGCGTTTGCGGTACAACTCGGGCAATCGCTCTATTAACTCGCGACATTGTGATTTCGGACTGACAGCTGATATCCGTGAAACATGGCTGTCGTAGGGCCTTTTGAATTCGTTGCGGACGAAGGTGGCGGATTGGGTTGCACTCGACCTGCATCTTTTGCGCAATAAGTGTGAGAGGTGTGGACAAGCACGCAGTTCGACCTGCGCTGCGATGATTCTTGGTTACGCCGGAAACATTTTGAAGAGGTGACTTATGAAGCATCGTCGGGTGCTGCGGGTGTTTGGTTGTTGTGTTGCGATAAGCCTGATTTGTCTCTATGGCACTGTAAAGGATAGCAATGGCGGTCACTCTCCTATATTTTGGCCAAGCCTCTACATTTTTGCCGTCGGAATCGATCAATATACATTAGCACAGGGTGGTGGATTAGCTCTTACAGCAGCAGATACTAGAGATTTTGCTGATTGCTTCCACTTCGATGGAGATTTCGTTGGAGGAATCCATAAGACTGTCTTGCTGAACGCCCAGGCCAACAAAGCCTCTATCGAAGCAGCGCTCCTGGAGGCAGCGCTGGAGATACACCCTTCGGACACGTTCGTCTTCTTCTATTCAGGAAAGGGCGGGCAAAATCCGCAGGTTGGGCAAGCTGTCGTGCCTGCCGACTCGAGTGTTGTTCCTTCGGCTGATTTCTACTTGCTTCCGAGTGATGCGGATCCTAAACGTCTGGGTCAAACCGCGATCAATGCCTCAGAGCTCGGTACATGGCTTGCGCGGGTGTCCTCCCAAAACCAATTGATCGTTCTCGATACTTGCAATTCTTCATATGCCTTTGAAGCCCTTTCATCGCGCGTGATCGAGCACGATCCTTCGATTGCTGAATTGCTTGGGACCAACCTATTGGTGATCGCCAGTGATACGACTGAATATGAATCAGAGGATATGAAGCACGGTGCATTAACATTCGCCCTCCTCGATGGTCTGTCGGGCAAGGCTTCCCTCAGTGATGGTGGCACTATCACAGCACGTGAGATTGAAGCTGACCTCTACCGCCGCATGCTTGAGATCTCACGGGATAAATGGATCTCGCAGTTGCATCCTCGAGCCATTGCACGTGGATCGGACTTTTTTGTGACCTTGTATGACTTGAACAAAGCCCAGAAACCGGAAATGCTGCCCAAGATTGTGACCTTGTATGACGCCCAGATATCGGACCTGCCCCAGGAGACTCGCGGCGCAACTCCAGCGCCGCTGGACTCTCAGAGCCGTGCGCAACAGAGGGAGGGCAATGATTATGCTTTGCTTATCGCCACCGACGACTACCAGGAATGGAGCCAGCTGAAGAATCCAGTATTCGATGCCGAAGCAATCGCTCAGTCACTCGTCAAGAATTACACCTTCGATCCGAAAAATCTCGAGATTTTGTATGACCCTTCCCGCGGCGAGCTTATCCAGACTATCAAACAGTATCGTGACCGAAAGTACGATATGGACGATCAACTTTTCGTTTTTGTCGCCGGGCACAGAGCAACGCTCGAATTTACGGGCGATTCGTATCTTGTGACCAAGGACTCTCCCGCGCGGCTTACGCTGACAACGGAGGACAGTTTTTTCAGCTGGATGATCTGCTGAAATCGATCAATCTCATAGACCGCAACCACATCTTGTATGTTCTCGATGCTTGCTATGCCGGCAAGCTTTGGGACCCGCCCGTTTGCCAGGAAGATGCTCGAAACCCTCGAGGGAAAATCGGGCCCCGGCGGAATCGTCACGCAACTGGATATCTACAGAAATGTCGAGGTCCTGGGCGGGCAACATCCTGGTGGAGGGCCCCTTGCTGGAAGTGACGGCGATTTCGTTTTTGTCCGCCGGCATTAGATTTGAATTTGGGCTGCCGGCGCGCTGCTGCAATTGGACGGTTACGCAGTGAGGATAAGGCGCAAATCCCGCTGGCGACAATCAGGCCCATGGTGCTGCGCCCGACCATGACAAACATCGATGCCGGTTATGACAATCTGGACTTGGGCAAGGAGCTTAAGAAGCGATTGAGCGAGGAAAGTTACGCGGCGACGCGCGGGAACAGGCAGCCGGCAACAATTTACGTGGATGCGGAGGAACTGCCGGGAGCGGTTTGTCCGACCGGGACGTATTGGCTCGAAGGGGAGAAGGTTTCAGCGCAATTGGTGCTGCGGCGCGACGAGGCGACATTGGGTGAACTGCAAGTGGAGGGGACGAAAGGGGATGTCCAGGGGCTGATGGAGCGGCTTCTGGCCGCACTGAATCAGGCCCTGGAGAAGCAGAAGTTCTGACAGCTCTGATCGCAACGTCGAAGATGCCGCCCCGGTTATCGCGGGTTTGCATGCAAACCGGGCAAGCCAGTTTAGGGGGAGTAAGAAAGTGGAAAAGCAAGGATTGAAAACCCTGATGATCTTTGTGTGGGTTGTTTTTCTGGGAATGCAAGCAATTCATGCGCAGAGCGTGGAGCTTGTGGTTCCCGTGGGACATGGTAATTCAGTATATTCCGTGGCTCTGAGTGCCGACAGCAAGACGGTGGCAAGCGGAAGCTGGGACAATACAGCGAAGATCTGGGACGCGGCGACAGGGAAAGAGCTTCGGACTCTTTCCGGGCATAACAACACAGTTTGGTCAGTGGCTCTGAGCGCCGACGGCAAGACGGTGGTAAGCGGGAGCGCGGACAAAACAGTGAAGATCTGGGATGTGGCCACGGGGAAAGAGCTTCGGACTCTTTCCGGGCATAACGGACCGGTCTATTCCGTGGCTCTGAGCGCCGACGGCAAGACAGTGATAAGCGGGAGCGGTGACCACACAGTGAAGATCTGGGACGTGGCCACGGGGAAAGTGCTTCGGACGCTTTCCGGTCATACCGACACGGTCGAGTCCTTGGCTCTGAGCGCCAACGGTAAGACGGTGGCAAGCGGGAGCAAGGACAAAACAGTAAAGATCTGGGACATAGCGACGGGGAAAGAGCTTCGGACGCTTTCTGGGCATACCGACACAGTATGGTCCGTGGCGCTGAGCACCGACGGCAAGACGGTGGTAAGCGGGAGCAAGGACAAAACAGTAAAGATCTGGAACATAGCGACGGGGAAAGAGCTTTGGACGCTTTCCGGGCATACCGACACGGTCGAGTCCGTGGCGCTGAGCACCGACGGCAAGACGGTGGCAAGCGGGAGCGATGACCACACGGTGAAGATCTGGGACATAGCGACGGGAAAAGAGCTTCGGACTCTTTCCAGGCATACCGACACAGTATGGTCCGTGGCTCTGAGCGCCGATGGCAAGACGGTGGCAAGCGGAAGCGAGGACCACACAGTGAAGATCTGGGACGTAGCCACGGGAAAAGAGCTTCGGACTCTTTCCGGGCATAGC
>JBEKKY010000013.1:0-30900 GCA_050010475.1 Acidobacteriota bacterium
CGAGCTTGAGTTTGGACTGAAATGCGGTTGAAAGGAGAATACGATAATGTACCAGGCGATCAATTTCGAAAAATTGCTGGGCACGGAAGGCTTCAGCAACCAGCTGTTGACGAATCACTTCACTCTCTATAACGGATATGTTACGAACACAAACAAGCTGATGGAGGAATTTGCCGAACTGGAAAAGCAGGGGAAAACCGGGACGCCTCAGTTTGCGGAAATGAAGCGCCGGTTTGGATGGGAATTCGACGGAATGAGACTCCATGAGCTCTATTTCGGCAACATGGCCAAAGGCGGCTCCGTATCGGACAAGGGAGCCAAACTCCAGGCGAAAATCAACGAAGATTTCGGATCTCTAGAAAACTGGGCGAAGGTGTTCAAGGCGACCGGCGCAATGCGAGGCATCGGCTGGGCGATCCTCTATTACGATTCCACCGGCAATCAACTGTTCAACACGTGGATCAACGAACACGACGCGGGACATCTTGCTGCTGCGACGCCGATTCTGATCATGGACGTGTTTGAACATGCATTCATGATTGATTATGGATTGAAACGTGCGGATTATATCGAAGCCTTCTTCAAGGCGATTGACTGGTCGGTCGTTCAGAAGAGATTTGAATTGGCGAAGTAAGTTTTAAAAACGCTACGGATTTCACGGATTATCACGGATTTATAATGTATGAATCGGTGAAATCCGTGTAATCCGTGGCGTTTTTGTATTTGTTACACCAGGGCGTCGACGTGCGTTGTCAGGAGATGCCCCAGTTCAAACAGTCGGCAAAAGCCGTTGCGCAATTTCAGGGGCAATTCTTTCACTTGATTCTCCTCTGTGAACCGCGTGGCGATCTGGTTGATCTGATCTTTAAGATCCGAATCCGTCAATAGGGCAAAAACCTGGATCATCTCCACAACACGATAGAGCGCATTGAGCAGGTGTTCCCAATCGGAAGACGCGGCGTTGGCGCCAGCTGCGAATCGCTGTTCCAGCTGCCTTACCACGGCGGTCATTCGCCGGTCTTGATCCAATGCAATGGATATGAGACTAAGCAGGGGGAAGCAGGCGCGCAATGCAGCAGCCGACCTCTGGACGGGTTCTGCAGACTCTGCGCTTATGCGCACTTGCTCATCGATTCCCCCTATCAGGGTGGAAGCGTCGGCGTTCCCTTCTGTAAATTGATGACTGAGTGTGTTCAGGTTGTTATAGATCGAGAAAGTGGCATTGATGAGGCAGTCGCGGAAATCCGAGGCGTGCCTGACTCCCTCATGAAATACAGACAAACGCTGATCGATCAGGCTTCTATAGCGATCTGTGCGGTCGAGAGTCCTGGAAAGAGCAGCAAAAACCTCTACAGCGGAATACGCGGCCACAACAGTCTGGCCGTCGACATCCCCTTCCTTGTCTGCGTACTGTTCGAGGTAGTCTCGCCAGAGCTGCATCAGGAATTGGCCGGATCTTCCTTGTCCAGGAGGGTAGATCATCAGTAGGTTCCCCGTTTCCCGTTCCCCGTTTTGGAAATAGGGGAGCGTCCTCTCGGTTCATTCTAGCACTGAGATATAATATCGGCGTTCCCAATTCCTGGTTTTCAACGGGAAACGGGGAACGGGAAACGGGAAAACCACTCCATGTTTAAGATCCGGGATGTTGCCATCGATCCGCCTTTGGTTCTGGCTCCTATAGCAGGCCACACAGACTCTCAGTTCAGGCGAGTCATCAAAGGTCTGGGGGGATGCGGCTTGGTTGTATCCGAGCTGGTCAGCACGGAGGGAATGACACGTCATCAGGCCATGACAGAGCATCTTACTCGCTTTGCGGAATCAGAACGCCCGATCTCCATTCAAATCTTTGGCAGCGACGTCGACCGGATGGCGAAGTCGGCTGCAATGGTCGAAGAGATGGGGGCGGACATCGTAGACATTAACATTGGATGTCCTGTGAGGAAGGTTGTGAGGCAGGGGGGCGGGAGCAACCTGCTGCGCGACTTGCCTCTTTTGGAGAAGATATTCAAGGCGGTACGAAAATCCATCAAAACTCCCCTGTCGGTAAAGATCCGTTCCGGGTGGGACAAAAGATCGGTTAATGCCGTCGAGGTGCTGAAGATTGCCGAAGATTGCGGCGTTGAGGCTCTGACCATTCACGGTCGAACCCGTTGCGACTTGTTTTCCGGCAAGTCGGATTGGAAAGTGATCGCTCAAGTTAAGGAGTGTGCCCGAATACCGGTTATAGGGAACGGGGATGTTTTCACTCCCCTGGATGCTGAACGAATGTTCCGGGAAACCGGGGTTGACGGAGTAATGATCGGCAGAGGAGTCCTCGGCAATCCCTGGCTGATCCGGCAGTGCTGGGATTACCTGAGCGGCAGGGAAGTCAAAGATGAGACTCTGACGGGAAAGGGAGAGTTTATTACTGAATTCCTCCGGAGTATAAGTTTGGAAGCACCGCCTGCAATTGCGCTCGGCAGGCTGAAAAAAATCGGCGGAAATCTTTCAAAGGGTCTCCCGGGTAGCGCCGGCCTTAGAGCGCAGCTCCATTCGGCATCCAGTATCATGGAGATTTTCGAGCTCCTCGATCAATACTTTTCGCTCGGACACAAATCCCAACCAAACATTTGAAGGCTCTTCCTGGGAGCGTCGCCGTCAGGGCGGCTCTTTCTCTCAGGTGAATGCCGGCGAGACGCCGACGCTCCCAGGTTTCTAAGACGACAGTTTGGCTTTTCGCCGCCAGCCGAAAATCGCGGCAACCAGGACGCTGATGAAATACAGCGCAATCAGCGGGGCAGACCAGAACGCCAGATTGACGGCATCTCCTGTGGGAGAGATGACGGCGGCAAGAATGACCAGAATAAGAATGGCGTATCTGGCTTTGTTCCAGAGGAAACGGGCCGAAACAATGCCGAATATGGACAGGAAAGCTGCAACTACCGGCATTTCAAAAAATACTCCGAATGCAAGAAGCATCATGTCGGTCGTGTCAAGATATTCATCAATCTTGATAACGGGCATGAACGATTTTCCGAGATTCAGCAGCCAACCGAACATTGCGGGCAGAACCATGTAGTAGCAGAAGGCGGCACCGGCAACAAAGAGGATCATCGAGGAGAGCATAAACGGGACTGCATACCTCTTTTCCCGTCTATACAGTCCGGGCGCAATGAATTTCCACACTTCAAAAAGGTTCAAGGGCAGCGTTAAAACGACGCCCGCGACCAGGGAAACCTTCATGTAAAGAGTGAATACGTCGATGGGACTGGTGTAGGCAAGTTTGGTGCCTGGAGGAAGCAGCCGTGTTATCGGCAACGCAAGGAAGTCGTAAATCTGCCGGTGAAAGAACCAGGCGACCACGGTTCCAATAGCAAGATAAGCTGCAACGTGGACCAGGCGTTTGCGCAGCTCGTCGAGGTGTTCGAGAAACGACATCTTCCCGGATTCGTGTTCCGGTTCGGGAGCTCCGGTTTCGTCATCCAACTCCGTAGTTACACCACTCATTTAGTCTCTTTTGACCCTGCGGAGTTGTTGCTATCCCCGAGGATATCTGATGTTTTGATTGTGCTGTCCTTGAGGATTTCGGACATTGATTCTTTTTCTTTATCGAGCCGGATTTCTTCCTCCCAAGTCTGCTTCAGCTCATTGGAAGCCCGCTTGAACTCGGCCAAGCCCTTCCCCAGGCTTTTTCCAATTTCCGGCAGTTTTCGAGGGCCGAAGATAATCAGCGCAATGATAAAGATAACAATAATTTCTTGCCATCCCAAAGAGCCCATGTGTCACCACTTTCTCGGCTTTTTTCTGCTTCGATCAGCGTGGTTCAAGTCTAATTTAGGGTAGGCTGGATGTCAAGCCGTGCCCCGGAACTCGACGCAGGATGCAAGACACAGGATGCAGGATTACAGAGCTTTCTGCATAAAACCTCCCGCAAGATGGATCATGATCCTGCATCGTATATTCGGCAACCTGAATCGCACTCTGACACGGTTCCATATTTACCGCGAAGGCTTTAATAGATGGAGGCCCTTGCATCCGGTATCCTGTATCCTTCATTATATAAGAGGCTGACAGGAAGGAGGAGAGGACAGCATGACGCCCGGGCATCTTAATCTTGTCTCGATCGCAAGGCCCATGCTATACTCTTCCCGCTTGGAAGTTCCACGTGGAGCCAACCCTTTATGAAACATCGATTTGCCGTTTTATTAACCCTGGTAATCCTTTTGTGTTCCGTTGTGGGAGGATTACTGGGCGACAATGCAGCCGCTAAAGCAGGACCATCCAACCAGACCTCATTAAATGAGTTTATAAACAGCTTCACCGAAGCACTCGATGTAATTCAGCAGAATTACGTCGACAAGGTTGGTCCCGATAAGCTCGTATACAGTGCCATTAAGGGTATGCTACGGGTGTTGGATCCGCATTCCAGTTTCTTCGATCCGAAGGAGTTCTCCAGACTCCGGGAAGAGCAGCACAGCAAATACTTCGGCCTTGGAATTCGCGTCCGAACTCTCCTGAGGGATCGGGGAAAAGTGGTGATCGTGGAACCCCCTCAAATAGGATCTCCTGCCGAAAAAAAGGGGTTGCGCGCGGGAGATGTCATTGCAAAGATTGAAGGCGAATCGATAGACGATTGGACTTCCGATGAAGTAGTGAATCATCTCAGGGGGCCTCGCGGCACTGCGGTCAATATTACTATTGAACGCCCGGGAGTTCGCGATCCCATCCAGATGTCCGTTGAGCGCGATGAAATCCCATTAATCACTGTGCCTTACGCTTTCGAAGTCAAACCGGGAATCGGCTATATCAAAATCGACCGCTTTTCAGAATCCACGGCGGACGAATTGCACTCAAAGCTGAAGGACTTGGATGCGAGCAATCTATCCGGATTAATTCTGGATCTGCGGGATAATCCAGGTGGCTTACTGAACCAGGCGATCGAGGTTGCGGACTTCTTCCTGCCACAGAATGACATGGTTGTTTCCACAAAAGGACGAGCAGAAGGTTCGGCCAGATCTTACCGAGTGCGCAGCGTCGAGAACGAGAAGGTTAAGGTGCCTCTCGTCGTACTGATCAATCGACACAGTGCAAGCGCTTCCGAAATCGTGTCCGGAGCGCTTCAGGACCACGACCGCGCTTTAATTGTGGGCGAAACCAGTTTCGGCAAGGGCTTGGTTCAGTCGGTCTATACGCTTGAAAACGAGACGGGAATGGCTCTTACAACCGCCAAGTACTACACTCCAAGCGGCAGGTTGATTCAGAGAGACTATTCAGGTTCTACTTTTGAATACTTTTTTCTTAATGGCGGTGACGCGGCTCTGAATCCCAAGGGGGAACGGGAAATTCGTCATACCGATAGCGGGCGCGTAGTATATGGCGGGGGAGGCATCACCCCCGATGTGATCGAGCCGACGCGTGAAGCCAACCGCTTCGAAGGACGACTCGCAATCAAAGATGCCTTTTTCCAGTACGCGCGGCGATTGACCAGCGGCCAGGTTCCGGGAGCCGCCAACTTCCGGTTGCAGAATCAGGGAAGCAATCCTAAATCGATTCCGAACTTAGAAATAACGGATTCTATTCTCGCAGATTTTAAAACATTCCTGCATGGACTGAACGTCGACTTCACTGATGAAGATTTTCAAAAGAATGTAGATTTCATAAAAAGACGGATCAGGCAGGATGTTTTTACATCGCTTTTCGGGCTTCAGGAGGGTTTCCGAGTTGCAATCCAAGGGGATACCCAGGTTTTGAAGGCTCTGGAAGTGATGCCCGAGGCAAAGTTGCTCATGACCTCTGGCCGGACAACTCCGGCCGCGCAGAATTCAATAAAGTAAAGCGGGTAATCGTTTACGCCTGATTGAATAGGCATTTTTATAAGGGAAACAGGATAGAGTTAAGGTTTTCCCGCTTTATTAATTATTTTTTTTCTTATGCAGAGATCTCGATTGGTTCATTTTGTAACGGCTTTATTTTGCCTCTATCTGCCGGCTGTAATTCTGCTCAGCCAGGTTTCTTCCGCTTATCCTTCCACGACGTCCGCAACCGCTTCAGAGGACACGGCTTCCGTACAGGAAAATTCGAACCTCCCCAAAGACATGCTCGATCTCATGCGCGCTTCCCGGACAAAATACATCGAAGGTTCCGGTCTGATCAAGGCGGGTGAGTCGGATAGGGCTCGAGAATCTTTCAATAAAGCGGTCGATCTGCTGCTGCAATCCGATTGGGATGTCGCATCGACTCCCGTTCTCAACCGGTTTTTTCAGGACCTGATCCAGCGGATACAGGAAGATGAATCCAGATATCTGCTGGCGCCGCTTGACACGAAGGACCTGGAGGAAATTGAAAGCGCGGTAGTAGACGAGTTGGATCATTTAGATCTCACGCCGCTTTCAGCTGATCCTTCGCTTCAAGACACCCTCGTAGCCGATCTGGCACAAACCAGGTACGAAATACCGATCACCATGAATGAAATGGTGGAAAAATCCCTGGACTATTGGCTGAACAATGGGCGCAAATACTTTGTTGATGGGCTGCTCCGTTCAGGGCAATACCGGCCAATCATTGAGAAGGTTTTCCGTGAGGAATCAATTCCCCTGGATCTCATGTACCTGGCACAGGTGGAAAGCCTGTTCAAACCCCATGCCGTCTCAAAGGCCAAGGCAAAGGGGATCTGGCAGTTCGAGAGGGGCACGGCAATCCGTTACGGCCTGAAGGTCACGCGTGACGTGGATGAACGTTCCGACCCGGAAAAATCGACACGCGCCGCGGCGCGTTACCTGAACGATCTCTTTGCCATGTTCAAGGACTGGAATTTGGCGTTGGCCGCGTACAATTGGGGAGAGGGGAAAGTCCAACGTCTGATTGAAAGCACGGGATTGAAGGATTTCTGGCAACTGGTGGATTTGAGGCGAAAGCTCCCGGAAGAAACCAAAAACCATGTTCCCCTGATCCAGGCCAGCGTCATTCTTGCGCGAAATCCTGAAAAATTCGGGCTTCCCACCGATCTGGATCCGCCGCTCCAGTATTCCGAGGTGTCGATTTCAAAACCGATTGACTTGAGGGCTGCGGCAAAAGTTTTGAGCACGTCGATTGACGAACTAAAAAAATTGAATCCGGCAATACGGGGCTTCACGACCCCTGCCAATTATCCGAATTTTCAGCTGAAGGTACCAGCAGACAGCGATCCCAAAATCCACGACAAACTGGCAGCCCTGCCTGTGGCAAGAGTCAAACTCCCTGACGATCTCAATTCCCGTTACAAGGTGAAGAGCGGGGACACTTTGACCAGGATTGCCGCCAAATACAATGTTTCGGTTGTGGAACTGGCGCGCGAAAACAATATTTCCGTAAAGAAAATACTAAAGCCGGAAACCTGGATCCGCGTGCCGTCCCGTCCTATGGCTGCAAGTAAGACATCGTCTTCCAAACGAATACCCTCCCGGAACGATTCGACGAAATTGACGGCGAGCAAATCGAAGACCGGCAAGACAAGGACGCCTGCCTCGAAAACTCGAAGTACGCCCCGAACCAGCACCAAGTCTGCTTCCCTGAAATTCAAACCCGACAAATCCGAACCGAAGCAGCAGGCTGCTTCCAAATAAACTCCAGAACATTTTTTCATAGTCATTCGTATTAGGAAGAGTCGGCTTAAGTATTTGTGCCACAGGACTGCAAATTATGGGTATAGATGTCTCCAAGCTCAATTTCCCCTCGTCGTCGACTCCGGCATTTTCGACCAAGAAGCATTCCAGCGCTGCATTCTGGGAAGCTTTCCGTATTGCCGTCGATTCCATTTGGACGCACAAACTGCGGTCGGTGCTGACATTGCTGGGGATTATTATCGCAATCGCCTCGGTTGTGACGGTCGGTGGGGCCATTGAGGGGATGGGCGCCTATGTGTGGAATCAGTTGTCATCAACTTTTGCCAGCAATACATTTTTTGTGGCGCGCATTGCCGCTGCGGATATATCTGCTGAAGAATACGAAAAACGACTCAAGCGCAATAAAAACATACATATCGAAGACATGGAGTCTGTGGAACAATTGTGCAAGGGTTGTGACGCGATTTCGCCGATGATGCAGGGGACCGATACCATAAAGAGAGGAAGCAAAATTTCTTATGATGCCAGTATCTCCGGGATAAGTGCGGATAGGCCGAAAATCCAGTCCGTCGAACTGTCCGAAGGGCGATTCATAGGAGGCACTGATGTCGATCACGCTCGTGACGTTGCGGTTATCGGATCGCAAGTACGTGAGGATTTGTTTGGACCTGCTGAAGCCCTCGGGAAAGAGGTAAAAATCAGTGGAGATAATTTTACTGTCGTTGGCGTTGAAGCCTCAAAGGGCAACATGCAAGGGCGATCGCTGGACAGGAATGTTTATATGCCTTACACGGCTTTCCTGAAAAAATACGGGACCCGCCAATCCATTGCGTTCCAGGTGAGAGCCCCGTCGGAATCGGCCGTCCAATCCACTGAGGACGAAGTGCGGCAGATTGTGAGGTCGCGCCACAAGCTGAAACCGAACAAAGAGGATGATTTCGACATCCTGAGCAGCGGCGCTGTGCAGCAATTGATTGGTCAGATCACCGGAGTCATTGCGGCGGTGATCATACCGATCACGCTGATCGGGCTTGTGGTCGGCGGAATTGTGGTAATGAACATCATGCTGGTCACCGTCACAGAGAGAACAGTGGAAGTAGGTATGCGCAAGGCAGTGGGGGCTAGGCGACGCGACATACTAATGCAATTCCTGGTTGAATCAGCTCTTCTAGCCACTATTGGAGGGATGTTGGGCCTTGGCCTGGCATACCTGCTCTGCGCCATTATTGAAGCGACGGTCGGATTTCCGATGCGGATAACGATAGGGTACATATTACTCGCCATTATTACTTCCGGAGGTGTCGGGATGATTTCCGGCATTTACCCGGCATACAGGGCATCGAAACTCAGTCCAATCGTTGCATTAGCAAGGGAATAAGCGAGAGCTCAATGATCAATTACCGTGAAAGCCTTGGCATGGCCCTGGAAACTCTTAGTGTCCATAAATTCCGAAGCTTCCTGACTGTGCTGGGGATTGTCGTGGGAGTATCGGTGGTAATTGTAATTGCGTCCTTGCTCTCAGGGGTAAAGGCCAACATTGTCAGCCAGATCGAAAATCTGGGTGCTAACAATATATTTGCATTCCATCTCAATATGGGTATCGGGGGAGGAGGACGTCCCAGCAGGGAAGAGAGAATGAGAAAACCTCTCACTGTGGAGGATGGGAAGGCTATTGAAGACCAGTGTCCTTCCGTGCAGGATGTGAGTTGGATCGGGCTTCCCTGGAGTACCCAAGTCAAGATTCAGTATAAAAACAACACGGCGCGCGGCGGTGACTTTCTGGGCGTCCCACAAAACTTCTCGACGGTATACAATCTAAAACTCTCGGACGGCCGATTTTTCACCCAGTTCGAGGATGATCACCGAATGCCGGTCGCGGTCATAGGTCCGGACACTGCTGATGCTTTGTTTGTGAAATCGGATCCTATCGGTAAGCAGATACTCATCAATGGACATCCATTCACTGTCCTGGGCGTTGGGGAAAAGTCAAAGCTGGGATCGATGCTTGGGGGGGCAGATACCTATGTTTACATTCCTTATGGTGCCTTCCACAAGATGCTGCCTTGGGAAGATAAGCACTATCTCTTCATCCAAGCGCGCTCCGGCTTGCGCTCACAGGCCTTGGATGAGGCCGAGAGCCTTCTTCGGCGCCGGCGTGGGGTCAAACACAACGATCCCGACAACTTCAGTTTGACAACGGCGGACACGCTTGTGAAACAGCTCGATCAGGTCACTGCAATCATCGGTTTGGTAGCCATCGCCATCGCCAGCGTCGGTCTGCTGGTCGGCGGGATCGGTGTCATGAATATCATGCTGGTATCGGTTACCGAAAGAACAAGGGAAATCGGCGTAAGAAAGGCGATCGGCGCTACAAAGAGCGATATTGTGCTGCAGTTCCTTTTCGAGGCCATGACGCTCACGGCTTTGGGAGGAATTTTCGGTATTATTCTGGCGATAGCGATAAGCCTCATTGTCATTGCCTTGCTCCCAACATTACCGGCCTCCATTCCACTCTGGGCTGTCGTCACTGGATTGACGGTGTCGGTGGCAATCGGACTTATTTTTGGCGTCTGGCCAGCGCGCAAAGCCGCCCAGCTCGATCCAATAGAAGCCCTCCGCTACGAATAACTGCTGTTTAAGTCACGGCAGATTGGATGTAAACTCTAAGGTTTCAAGGCTCAATTTATTCCGAAATATCTCGAGGGAGTGCCTATGGGACCGGTAAAAATCATGCCGTGCCTTGATATGAAAAGCGGCCGCGTGGTCAAAGGGATTCACTTTGCAAACCTAAGGGATGCCGGAGATCCGGTGGGAAACGCCACTTTTTATCAGCAAGAGGGGGCGGATGAACTGGCCATGCTGGATATCGAGGCAACCCTGGAAAATCGAAAACCCCGTGTCGAATGGGTGCGAAAGGTTTCTTCGGCTATCCATATACCTTTGACAGTCGGGGGAGGTATTTCTGAATTAGCCGACGTCGAACTGCTTCTCGAGGCCGGCGCAGATAAGGTTTCCATGAACAGCTCCGCGGTGAACCGCCCCGCATTGGTCGAGGAGGCGGCGAAGATGTTCGGTTCGGAATGCATAACGATCGCAATCGATTCCCGAAGGAACAGCGAAATGCCGTCCGGATTCGAACTTGTTATTCTCGGCGGCACAAAACCTGTCGCGAAAGACGCAGTCGAATGGGCAAAGCAGTGTGAAACCCTCGGCGCAAGCGTTATCCTGCCGACCAGCATGGATGGAGACGGCACGCAGAAAGGTTACGACCTGGAATTTACACGCGCGATTGCCGACGCAGTCAATCTTCCTGTGGTTGCTTCGGGCGGCGCCGGGAGTTTACAGGATTTTTCGGAGGCTGTGACGAAAGGGAAAGCACGCATTCTGCTGGCCGCTTCGGTTTTTCATTTCCGGATTCTAAGCATTCGGCAAGTCAAAGAACACCTGCGCGACCAGGGGATCGAAGTCACTCTGTAGTGTCGTGCGGAGACGCGGAGTGCGCGGAGCATTAAAACGGGGACAGCCTGTCCTCGTTTTCCATTAACCGAGAGATCCAACGGGAAACGGGCAACCTTTTTCGTGCAATTCACATCTCCGTTGGCTTATCCTGATATACGTCCGAAGAAAATCATTCAAAGCCAGAAAGGAGGAACACCTGATGGAGCAGACCATTCATTTCAAGCTCAACAGCCGCCCGGTCATAGTAACCACAGACGGCGAGCGGGCGCTCCTTTGGGTTTTGCGCACCGACCTGGGACTCACGGGCACGAAATTTGGCTGCGGCCAGAACCAGTGCGGCGCATGCACGGTCATTATTAATAAAGAGGCTGTTCGATCCTGCCAATACCCCGTCAAAAACGTCGCGGGCAAGGAAGTGATCACCATTGAAGGCCTCGCCTTGAACGGGAAACTGCATCCGCTGCAAAAGGCGTTTATAAAATGCGGCGCCATCCAATGCGGTTTCTGCACGCCTGGAATGATCCTGCAAAGCTACGGGCTGCTTTTAAAGAATGCCAGGCCAAGCCCCGCACAGATCGTTGCACACATGGACCCAAACCTGTGCCGCTGCGGAGCGCATATGCGCATTATCGAGGCAATCCAGACAGCCGCCGCAGAGTTGAAGGGAGGGAAAGCGTAATGGAAACCCAATCAGAGCTCTTGGATCGAAGAGAATTCGTGAAGATTCTCGGCCCCGGCCTGTATTTTCTATTCTCGCTCGACGACTTTCTTCTGGGTCAGCAACCGGGCGGTCGAATGGGAGGGTATCCGACAGATCTCAATGCATACCTCCGGATTGCAGAGGACGGGCATGTTACCTGCTATGCCGGCAAGGTGGAACTTGGGCAAGGAGTAACCGCTTCCCTGGCGCAGATGCTTGCAGAGGAATTGGAGGTGCCATTTGATTCGGTGAGCATCGTTCTGGGGGATACTTTGCTGTGCCCGTGGGATGGCGGCACCAACGGTTCCCGTAGCATAAAGTATCTTGGGCCGGTAATGCGGGCTGCCGGGGCGGAAGCCCGTGAAGTGCTGATTCAAATGGCAGCCGAGGTTTTGAAACTGCCGCCCGACCGCCTGATCGCGAAAGAAGGAGCGGTCATTGAAAAAAATAATCCAGCAAACAAGGTCGCTTATGGATCCCTCGCCAAGGGGAGGACGATAGAAAGATATCTCGACAAAAAGCCCCGGTTGAAGTCTCCGTCGGAATTCGTTGTCTGCGGCAAATCGTTACCGCGCGCCGACTTTCAGGATAAGGTAACCGGAAAGGCGCAGTTTGCAGGGGATGTACGCTTGCCTCAAATGCTGTACGGCAAGGTGCTGCGCCCCCCCGTCCACGGCGCGAAGCTGAAAAATGTGGATCTGTCGGCTGCAAAAGAGGTCAAAGAAGCGGTCGTTCTCCAGGACAATGATTTCATTGGCGTCGTTCACCCGCTTCCCGATATGGCGGAAAAAGTATTGGCGCGGATCAAAGCGGAGTATGAACTGCCGCAGCTGAAAGTGGACGACCGGAACATCCATCAGCATATCGAGAATGCCGCTGCAAGGGACAACGTTGTTGAGCAAAAGGGTGATCTAGCTCAAGGCAACAAGCTGGCTGTCCTGAAATTTGAAGAATCCTATGCAACACCGTATGTGGCCCACGCTGCCATTGAGACCCATAGCGCAATTGCAGATGTAAAAAGAGATAAAGCGACTGTTTACATCGGCACTCAGAGACCTTTTGGTGTAGGGGAGGAAATCGGCAGAGCAATCGACTTGCAGTCCAAGCAGATCCGCGTGATTGCTCCCTATGTCGGCGGAGGATTCGGCGGAAAAAGCCAGGTTGGGCAGGCTGTTCAGGCAGCCCGTCTCTCGAAAATGACCGGATTCCCGGTTCAGGTTGTATGGACGCGTGAAGAAGAGTTCTTTTACGACACTTTTCAGCCAGCTGCCGTGGTAAAGATAAGCTCCGGGCTGGATGAGTCCAATCGGATTGTTTTCTGGGATTATCACGTGTTCTTTGCCGGCGACAGGAGCGCCCAAAACATTTACAGCGTTCCGAACCTGAGGACGATGTCCCGGGGAATGGGTTTCGGCGGCGACGGCCCGCACCCATTCAGCACAGGCGCATGGCGCGGTCCAGGCAGCAACACAAATATCTTTGCTCGCGAATCTCACATCGACGTAATGGCGGCAAAAGCCGGATTGGATCCTTTGGAATTCCGGATCATGAACCTGAAAGACGAGAGAATGCTTCGCGTAGTGAGGGCGGCAGCCGACAAGTTCGGCTGGAAGCCGGCCAAAGCCCCCAGCGGTCGAGGCCAAGGCATGGTATGCCTGGATTATCTGGGGACTTACGTAGCTGCAATGGCTCAGATCAAAGTTGACAAGAGCAGTGGCGGCATTCGGGTGGAACGAATCGTCCATGCTCAAGATATGGGTCCCGTCATCAATCCCGATGGCGCCCGCATGCAAATTGAGGGGGGGATCACAATGGGACTTGGCTATTGCCTCAGCGAGGAAATTCACTTCAAGGGGGGCCAGGTCAATGATTTGGGTTTCGACTCCTATCAGATTCCCAAGTTTTCGTGGGTGCCCCAAATTGAAACAGTTCTGGTAGAGAACTTCGAAATTGAACCATCCGGTTGCGGGGAGCCTCCCATCGTGGGAATCGGCGCCCTGATCGCCAATGCTTTGTTCGATGCAACCGGAGTACGGATGCATCGGCTTCCATTAACGCCTGAGAGGATTAAAGAGGAATCCTCCTAGTCCCCCCCAAAAAAACGCCACGGATTCCACTGATTTCACGGATTAAAATCTGTGGAATCCGTGGCGTTTTTATACGGATCCGGAGCTGCCCTGAGCTTGCTTGACCGCCTAAAGATCAGCCTGATTTCCAGCCTGGGATATTGGGTGATCCTTTTCTTCTGCCGCAGTCTCCGCTGGGAAGTCGAAGAGCCGCAGAGCCTGGACTCTGTGCGTGCAGCAGGCAAGGGAATAATCTATACGGTCTGGCATGGCAGAATTTTCATGGCAACTTATCACTTCAGGAATCGCGGGGTTGTGGTGATGACCAGCCAGAATCGAGACGGAGATTACATTGCCCGTGTAATCGAAAAGTTCGGTTACCGCGCCGCACGCGGATCAAGTTCCCGAGGCAGCCGTGGCGCGACCATCGAATGCCTGCGCGCGATGAAAGACGGGAGAGATTTGGGCATTACAATTGACGGCCCGCGCGGGCCGCGCTATGTGGCGAAAGCGGGAGCTGCATATCTGGCAAGGAAGAGCGGAAATCCAGTCGTGCCATTCAACATTTCAGTTGAAAAGAAATGGGTGATGCGAAGCTGGGATCACTTTCAGGTTCCCAAGCCGTTCTCGCGAGCCATTGTCCTGATTGGCAATCCGATTTACGTGGATGCGAGCGCGACAGAAGAGCAGATTGAGGTGGTTGAAAGCCAAATCCAGAGCTCGTTGGACGACCTTCGCGACCGCGGTGATTCCTGGTGGGGCGGCGAGCCCGACCGATAATTGCATTGACGATTTCAGATTTACGATTGACGATTAGACGAAGTCAGTCATTCTGAATCCTGACTTCTGATTTCTGACTTCTTCTAGTAAATCCCGAGCTGGAGTTTGCCTGCTTCCGAAATCATATCGGGATTCCAGGGAGGATCCCACACGAGCTCAACTCTTACAGAATCCACTCCCTCGATTTCCATCACTTTGGATTTGACTTCTTTAGGCAGCGAGCCCGCGACCGGGCAACCAGGGCTAGTCAAGGTCATGCGGATAACGACATTTTTCGATGCAGCGTCGATACTGTACACCAGTCCCATTTCGTAGATGTTCACTGGAATCTCAGGATCATAGACCGTCCGCAGCGCGTCAATGACTTGCTCTTCGAGGTTTGCGGCTGGTTTATCTGCGCCGGGCTGTTTTTCGGATTCTTTCGATGGTTTCATCGGCTACTCCGTCGCGACAGTCTCTTTACTTCCATCAAGCGCTGCGCGCATGGTGTGCCATGCGAGAGTGGCGCACTTTACTCGCACAGGATATTCGCGCACTCCTGAAAATACGGCCAGTTTTCCCATCGTTGCCGGATCGGGCTTAGGTTCGGAGTGATCGGTCAACAGCTGGTGGAAGCGGTCAAAAACAGCTCTGGCTTCGGCTTCAGTTTTGCCTTTCAGGCTTTCGGTCATCATAGATGCCGAAGCGGTTGAGATCGCACAGCCGGCGCCGACAAAGCCGATATCCTTGACGATTCCATTCTCAATCTGAATGAAAACGCTGAGCTTGTCACCGCAGAGAGGATTGTATCCGTCCGCCTGCCTGTTGGCATGTTCGAGCTTGTGGAAATTCCTTGGTTTCTTGTGATGGTCCAGGATGACTTCTTGGTATAAGTCCCTTAAATCGGCCATTAGCGGAATACCTCTTTTACCTTTCTGATCCCTGCAAGCAACGCCTCGATATCCTCCCGCGTGTTGTACAGCCCTAGCGAAGCTCTGGCGGTTGCAGGGATTTTGAAAAACTCCATAACCGGCTGCGCACAGTGGTGCCCGGTTCGAATGGCAATTCCCTCTTTGTCAAGTATGGTGCCGATATCGTGGGGATGAATTCCGTTGAGCACGAATGAGAGGACGCTTGCCTTGTTTTTTGCCGTCCCGATTATCCGCAAATCCTCTATTGCTTCGAGCAATCGGGTTCCATATGCGATCAGATCCTGTTCATTCATCGTAATGCGGCCCATTCCGATGGATTCCAGGTAGTCGATCGCCACTCCCAGCCCGATCCCTCCGGCCACATTGGGCGTTCCCGCTTCAAATTTGTAGGGGAGCCTGTTGTAGAGCGTTTTCTCGAACGTGACGGAGCTGATCATATCTCCCCCTCCCTGGTATGGAGGCATCGCCTCGAGCAGACGCTCCTTTCCATACAAGACTCCGATCCCCGTCGGTCCGTACATCTTATGGCCGGAGAATGCAAAGAAATCGCAGTCAAGCGCCTGAACGTCTACAGGCATGTGCTGAATCGCCTGGGCTCCGTCGACCAGTACCGGAACGTTGTGTTCATGGGCCAGCCGCACGATTTCGCGGATAGGGTTGATGGTACCGAGCGAGTTGGAGACGCTGGTCACTGCCACCAGTCGGGTCCTCGGGCCCAAGAGCTTTTTATATTGTTCGAAAACAAACTCGCCTGTAAGGGTGATTGGAACGATGCGCAATCGGGCGTCCTTCTCGTCACAAAGCATCTGCCACGGAACGATGTTCGAATGATGTTCCATGGCAGAAATCAAAACCTCATCGCCGGCTCCGACATGTGTTTTGCCGTAGGTCTGAGCGACGAGATTGATCGCTTCGGTAGTCCCTCGCAAAAAGACAATTTCCTGCACCGAGGCGGCATTGATAAAGTGGCGCACCTTCTCCCGGCTGGTTTCGTAGGACGCTGTGGCGCGTTCGCTCAGGAAATGGACTCCCCGGTGAATATTGGCGCATTCCTTTGTATAAAAGCGCGTCAAGGCGTCAAGAACGGGCTGAGGCTTCTGTGTCGTTGCTGCATTGTCGAGATACACGAGCGGCTTTCCATTAACCAGCTGTCTGAAGATGGGAAAGTCTTCCCGCATTTTCTGGGCATCATAAAACGCCTGTGTTTTATCTGCGATCATTGTCATAATCACAACTCGATTTTTGCCGGGAGCGCACCGGCGCTCCCGGCAAAACCTATGACACCCTGGACAGCCGGTTCAGAAGCACAAGGTCGATCTGGCATTGAATCGGCTTGATCTTGACGGCTCTAAGCAATTCGCTGGCGAACGCGTAGGTCAACAGTGTCCTCGCCGCATCTTTGTCAATCCCGCGGGATCTCAAATAAAACAGCTCCTCTTCGTTTAATTGGCCGATAGTTGCTCCGTGCGTGCATTTCACGTCATCGGCCAAAATTTCGAGCTGGGGAATTGTATTGATCGCTGCGCCTTTTGAAAGAAGCAGGTTCTTGTTTGTTTGTCGCGCGTTGGTTTTCTGAGCGTCTTTCCGCACCACGATGCGGCCGTTAAAAACCGCGCTCGAGACATCGTCGAGAATACCCTTATATAATTCACGGCTGATGCAGTTGGGTTTGGAATGATCGATGGTCGTGTGGTTATCGACATGCTGTCGCCCTTTGGTCACGTACAGGCCATTCAACTCGCAGTCCGCTCCGGTTCCATTCAATAGAACGGTAATGTTGTTACGCACGAGAGAGCCGCCCAGGGACACAGAATGCGAAGAATAGCTGCTGTCCCGGTCCTGAATAACCTGAACATTTGCCATGTGGAACGCGGCATCGCTTTCGCGCTGCAATTTGTAGTGATCGACTGTACAGTTCGCGCCCACATGAATCTCGGTCATGGTGTTGGTGAAGTAGAGACCGCTTCCAAGGCCGGCATAACTCTCCACGATGCTGGCCTGGCTCCCGTTTCCCAAAACGATAAAGCTCCGCGGGACCGAGATCACCGGTTCAGCCTGATTGGTTGATAAGAAAAGTAGGTGAATGGGGTCTTTCAAGACGGTGTTTGCCGGGACATAGACGAAAGCGCCGTCCGCCATGAACGCCGTATTCAACGCGGTGAAGGCATTGTGCCGATTGAATTCTGATCGGCTCAGCAGCGGTTCCAGCAGGGCCCTTTCCGTTTCCAACGCCTTTGCCAGGCTGATAATGCGCACTCCTTTGGGCACGAATTTGACGGTGGAGAGGTTCTCGCAATAAAATCCATTCAGGAAGACCAATTGCGTGCACCTTGCTTCGCACACCGTATAACGGGAAATATCGGAGATGGTGAGAGAGTTGGGTTCCGGATCCGCCGGTATGAACGGAACGCTTGCAATGGGAGCGACGCTGGTGAAACGCCATTGCTCCTCGCGTGTAGTTGGAAATCCCAACGCGTCAAAGCGCGCAAGAGCATCCTTCCGAATTGCGTTCAGCCATGAATGTTTCCGGCCGTTCAGACTTTGCTCAAACTGAGCAAAGTTGGCAATGTACCCGTTTTTCTCCTCGATGAAATCGATCATTCGGTCCTCAGGAGTTCACCGCCTGTTTTCCTGCGATTTCTTCTTCAACCCAGGCGTAGCCTCTTTCTTCCAGTTCCAGGGCAAGCTCCTTGCCTCCGGACTTCACGATCCGACCATCCAGCAAGACATGGACCTTGTCCGGGACGATATAGTTGAGGAGCCGCTGATAATGCGTCACCAGAATCATGGCACGATCTTCCCGGCGCAAAGCATTAACACCACTGGCTAAGATCCGCAGCGCATCGATGTCGAGACCCGAATCGGTTTCGTCTAGAATTGCCAGTTTCGGTTCGAGCACCGCCATTTGAAATACTTCATTGCGCTTCTTCTCTCCTCCGGAAAAGCCTTCGTTTACAGCTCGGTTCATCAAGCTCTCGTCCATCTCCACGAGCTTCATCTTTTCCCTGGTAAACGTGAGAAATTCCATGGCATCCAATTCTTCGAGGCCGCTGTACTTGCGAATGGAATTCAAGGCTGTCTTTAAGAAGTACATGTTGCTGACGCCCGGTATCTCCACAGGGTATTGAAAACCGAGAAAGATTCCCCGTCGCGCACGATCTTCAGGCAGCATCGACAGCAAATCATTGCCTTGGTATTTGACCTCTCCTTTGGAAACGAAATACCCTTCGCGGCCTGCGAGCACTTTTGCCAGAGTGCTTTTCCCGGAACCATTCGGGCCCATGATGGCGTGAACCTCTCCTGAGTTCACTTGGAGATTGATTCCGTGCAGGATCTCGTTGCCTTCAACGTTTGCATGCAAATTTCTGATTTCGAGCATGTATATCCCTCGGCCTTGGAGCCTTCGAGCCTGTGAGGCTAATCTCGAAGGCGCAAAGACTCAAAGGCTGCTAACCAACGCTGCCTTCCAGGCTAACCCCGAGAAGTTTCTGTGCTTCGACAGCAAACTCCATCGGCAACTCGCGAAATACTTCCTTGCAGAAGCCGTTGACGATCATTGAAACCGCGGCTTCTACCGGAATCCCACGTTGCTGGCAATAAAAAAGCTGGTCTTCGCCGATTTTGGAAGTCGAAGCCTCGTGCTCCATCTGGGCGGTGGAGTTTTTAACCTCTATATATGGAAATGTGTGGGCACCGCACTTGTCTCCGATAAGAAGGGAGTCGCAGCGGGAATAGTTCCGTGCTCCGTCGGCGTTCTTCATTATTTTGACCATTCCTCTATAGGTGTTTTGTCCATGGCCTGCAGAGATCCCCTTTGACACAATGGTGCTGCGCGTGTTTTTCCCCATGTGGATCATTTTGGTTCCGGTGTCCGCTTGCTGGTAATTGTTCGTGAGGGCGACGGAATAGAATTCTCCGATTGAGTTGTCTCCCATCAGAATGCAACTCGGATACTTCCAGGTGATGGCGGAGCCGGTCTCGACCTGGGTCCAGGAAATCTTGGAGTTGACTCCCTTGCACTTGCCGCGCTTGGTGACGAAATTGTAGATGCCTCCCCTGCCTTCCTTGTCTCCCGGGTACCAGTTTTGAACGGTAGAGTATTTTATTTGAGCATTATCGAAGGCGATCAGTTCTACCACTGCTGCATGGAGCTGGTTCTTGTCCCGCATCGGAGCGGTACAGCCCTCCAGATAGCTTACATAGCTCCCTTCATCTGCGATGATCAGGGTGCGCTCAAACTGTCCAGTGGACGCGGCATTGATCCTAAAGTACGTTGAAAGTTCCATCGGACATCGCACACCTTTTGGAATGTAGCAAAAAGATCCGTCGGAAAAGACCGCAGCATTTAGGGCAGAAAAGAAATTATCGGTATAGGGCACCACATCCCCGAGATAGTTGCGCACCATCTCTGGATGGTTCTGTACCGCGTCCGAGAAAGAGCAGAAGATTATTCCCATCCCGGCTAGTTTCTCTTTGAATGTTGTTGCCACCGAAATGCTGTCGAAAACCGCATCTACGGCAACACCCGCCAGCAGTTCGCGTTCCCTCAAGGGAATCCCCAGTTTTTCATATGTGGCCAGCAGCTCCGGGTCGACCTCGTCGAGGCTTTTCGGCTTCGAATTCATTTTTGGCGCCGAATAGTAGCAGATATCCTGGTAATTGATTGGCGGGTAATGGACGTTCGCCCATTTTGGTTCCACCATTGTCTGCCAATGGCGAAAAGCCTTCAGCCTCCACTCCAGCATGAACTGCGGCTCGTTTTTCTTCGCCGAAATGAGCCGGATGACGTCTTCATCAAGGCCAGGTGGAACTGCGTCCGCTTCAATGTTTGTTACGAAGCCGTACTTGTACTCCCGGTCGGCTAGTTCCTGAATGCTATTTGCAGAGCTCATATCGCTTCCAGTGGCCCGACTTCAATGAATGCTGAATGACCCGCCGGGCAGCGTCAGATCGAACAGCGATTGATGCAGCGGCTTCGTCATCTGGGCCAATGTAATTTTTTCGAGGGCGGAGTGGATGACGTTATTGATTAGATGCCAATTCGTTCGGACGGGGCATCCTCTTTGGAGATCGCAATCCCGATTCATTCCCAAACACTCAGTTACCGCTATCGGACCCTCCAAAGCTCGAATCATGGCCGCAACCGTAATCTCCGCCGGCGGGCGCGCCAGGCCGTACCCCCCCTTGGTGCCTCGCTGCGAGGTCAACAAACCGGCTTTGCTCAATAACTTCAGCACCTTGCTAACAACCGGCATCGGCAGCTTCACGGAGTTCGCAATGTCCCTCGTAGTGAACGTGCTTTCCGGATGAGTGGCGAAAAACGTGAGCATGACAATTCCGTAATCTGCCAGCTTTGTTACTCTAAGCATTGGCGGTACCCATTTGATCGAATATACAGTACTAAAATGGTACAGAATCAAAGTACTATCTATCAACGCGGTTGTCAATCTAAATTGAGGTTTCCCGTTTCCTGTTCTCCGTTTTCCGTTCGCGGGACACACCATAGGCAAGGATTTGTTTGATTTAGCGCAGCAGGTTTATTTCGGTTCTGAATCCTCACATACGGCGAAACGGGGAACGGAAAACGGGAACGGAGAACCATTAGGCTTGCATTTTTCTCTATCAGTTTCTATGATTTGTGTTTTCGATATTCTGGCTGAAGCAGACAGCGGAGAGATTGGGGTATCATGAAAGGGAAAAGGACGTTCCAACCTAACAACAGCAAGCGAAAGAAGACTCACGGCTTCAGGGAGCGGATGTCAACTAAGGGTGGCCGATTGGTTTTAAAACACAGACGCTCCAAAGGGCGAAAAAGGCTGACGGTGAGTGGCTAACGCGACCTCCGAGGAATTCCCTCATAGAGTCCGGATTGTAAGGTCGACGGACTACCGCATGCTCTATAGGGAGGGCCGCAAAATTCAATCCGTGAGGTTTGTTCTATTCGTCCGTGAGAACGGAATCGGATACCATCGTTTGGGCTTAACGGTGTCGAGAAAGGTTGGTGGTGCGGTCGTCCGGAATCGCATCAAGCGCCTGTTTCGAGAGATCTTTAGAAGATCTTCCGTCGAAATCCCAGGCCAGTACGACATTGTAGTAAACGCAAAATCGGGTTGTGTTGGAGCAAGCTACATTGAATTGCACGCTGAATTTCTTGCTTCAGCGAAGAAGCTCTACCGATAGGAGTGCCGGCCGAAGCAACATGGGATTCTGCGTCGCACGCAAAGCCAGCCATGAGCTCAAGTCGTTGGCATTACTTTTGTTAAAGTGCTACAAACGGTTCATCTCCCCGTGTCTCCCATTCGCTTGCCGATTTGAGCCGACTTGTTCGGTTTATATGTACCAGGCAATCCAGAAAAGGGGACTGTTCAAAGGGGTTTTTCTGGGTGCGCGGCGGTTGCTGAGGTGTCATCCATTTTGTCAAGGTGGGATCGATCCGGTTCCTTAGTGGAAAATGGACGGCAAAAGGGGTCACTGATACCATTGTTGCTGAAGACTCTCGACTGACGAGCGTCGACTCATAAAATCATGGAAAAACGTACAATTCTTGCCATTGCGCTATCAGCATTAGTCTTAATAGGATTTCAGTGGTATCAGCAGCACTATCTGAAACCGGCGGAAGAAAAGCAAGGGTCCGCCGCGGCGGTTCAATACAGGCAACCTCAGGAGCAAGCTCCGAATGCACAAACGGCTCCACTGGCAGAGGCCGAGCCACAGCCGCCAGTTCCGGCTGCCTCAGCGGCAGATACGAAGGCCGCAGCCCAGACCGTGGTCGTGCGGGGGGATCTTTATCGTGCGGTGATCGATAACAAGGGAGGCGTTCTGACCAGTTGGGAGCTGAACAGCTACAAATCGGCTCAGGGACGCACTTTCGAAGTAATAGCCTCTTCGCACGATTCAGGAACCCGGTCCTTTCCAAGCATGCTGATTTTTCCAGATTCGGCTGCGAATGCCATAGCCAATGACTCGTTTTATCAGGTTTCCATCGAAGGTGAATCCGGCACTGCTCTGTCGCCGCCGGTCACGGTGGTTTTGACCTTGAAGCGTGGGGATCTTGAGATAGAGAAACGCTATCGCTTCGAAAAAGACAATTATCTCGTCGATCTTTCTACAACTGTCGAGAGAGGTGGAAAAGCAGCCGAATGCAGATTCCTGCTCGGGCAAGACTTGGGACCGGAGCAGGAGCATTTCTTGGGTTCCATCAAGCTCGAAGCGGTATATTCCTCGCCCGGACGCGGCGGCGGAAAAACAAGGCGCGAGAGTCCTCCCAAGGATGAAAACGAGGTAAAACGGATAGGCACTGAAGTAGGCTGGGTCGGACTAGACATGCAATACTTCGCGATGATTGCTATTCCTTCTCAGCCTTTGCCTTATTTCGACATTCAAAAGCGCCCTGTGAAGTCTATCGGGCTCGACGGGAAAGAAGTCGAGAGGGACCTCTTGCGGCTGACAACTCCGGTATCCGGATCGCTGCACTATCAAATGTATCTGGGTCCAAAGAAGCAGTCGAATCTCGAAGCGGTCAAATCTGCGGACATAACGGGCGTAATCAACTTCGGCACCTTCTCAATTTTGGTGTTTCCGCTGCTTTCATCGCTGCGATGGATTCATCAATACGTTCACAATTACGGATTCGCCATCGTCATTCTGACTTTGTTGCTCTCCCTTCTGCTCTTCCCTTTCCGGCTGAAACAGATGTTGTCGATGAAGAAGATGCAGGTGGTTCAGCCCAAGGTGAAGGCGATTCAGGAGAAGTATCGCCGATACAAGAAAACAGACCCGAAGCGCACGGAGATGAACCAGGAGATCATGGCGCTTTACAAGGAGCATAATGTCAATCCGCTTGGCGGGTGCATTCCGCTGATTCTCCAGTTCCCGCTCCTGTTTGCGTTCTATGCGCTGCTCCAGTATTCCATCGAGCTGCGGCAAGCACCGTTTATCGGGTGGATTCATGATTTATCGGCGAAGGATCCTTACTATATTCTTCCGCTCGTTATGGGAATCACGATGTTCGTTTCGCAGAAAATGACTCCAATGGCGCCGGGCTCAGATCCGACTCAGGCGAAGATGATGATGGTTATGCCGGTGGTCTTCACCCTGATGTTCTTCAACTATTCGAGTGGCTTGAACCTGTATTTTCTGTGCAGTAACATCTTCCAGATTGGATTTCAGAAAATAACTGAAAGGTGGATGAGTGAGCGAGGGTCCGGGGATGACTCAAAATCCAAAAGGGCGTGAGCGCTCGATGGAAGAGGTCGCTGATTTCTGCCGGGAGTTGATCTCGTGCCTTCATATGGATCTCAGCCTCGAGTGCAAAGAAGAGGATGGGGTAATTGTTATTAATCTCACCGGCCCGGATCGGCCTTATCTTCTTTCCAGCTCAGCATCTCTTTTAAACAGCATGGAGTTTCTCATAAACAAGGTATTTCGGCCGGGCAAGGACGACTCACCCGGCATTCTCCTGGATTCAGACCGATATCGGCAGCATCGGGAGGCGGAGCTTGTGTTGCTGGCGCAAATGGCTTCTCAAAAGGTGATTTCGTTCGGAAAACCGCTCAGCCTTCAGCCAATGACTCCGCGGGAGCGAAGAATAGTCCATCTGGCTTTGGCCGGCATTGAGGGAGTTCGCACTCAGAGCGCCGGTGAGGGCGAGAACCGCAGCATCACGATATACCCGTCATAACTGATTCGAGATTCGAAATTCGAGATTCGAGATTTTACCCTTGAATCTCAAATCTCGAATTTCGAATCTCGAATCTATGAAAGACCTCGAAGATACAATCTGTGCTCTGTCTACCCCGCCGGGACGCTCCGGCTTGGCAGTGGTGCGTGTCAGCGGACATCTTTGCCGGTTCGCCGTGCAATGCTGGGACGGATTGTAGATCCAAGGAATGGCTCCGAGATAGACGAAGCGATCGTAACCTGTTACCCGGCTCCTCATTCCTACACAGGGGAAGACCTGTGCGAGTTTTCCATTCACGGAAGTCCGGTGCTGGTTTCTGCTTTGCTGGACTGCCTCTGCGCTTTCAACGCACGGCTTGCCGAGCCCGGCGAGTTCACCATGAGAGCCTTCTTGCACGGCCGGATCGACTTAGCCCAGGCTGAGGCCGTGCTGGACATAATTGATGCAACAACTCTTTATCAGGCGCAGGTCGCAGCGCGGCAGCGAGCCGGATTGCTGTCGCAGCAGATTGGGCCGATCAAGAAGCGGTTGATAGACGTAATTATAAATCTTGAATCGGCTGTGGAGTTTGCCGAACAGGATCTTCCCGTCGCATCACGAGAGTTAATGGTGCAACAAATCGAACGAACTCGGCAGGAATTGCTGAATTGGATCAATTCCTACAGGCATGGCAGGATCATCAAAGATGGTTTCAACATGGCTGTCGTTGGACGGCCGAATGTCGGGAAAAGCAGCCTTTTCAATGCCCTTCTTGCGCAAAACCGCTCGATTGTAACCGAATTGCCTGGAACGACACGCGACCTGGTTTCCGAGTTTACCAATATAGGCGGAATCCCCGTGCGGCTGCAGGATACTGCCGGAATTCACGAATCCGGGAGCTTCATTGAAAAGCTTGGAATTGATCGCAGTGTCCAGGCGATTGCCGATGCGGATGCGATCATTTTGGTGGTGGACACCAGCCGGCCGCGTTCGCGGGAAGATTTGGATCTGAAGGAACAACTGGGCGGGCTTCAGTGTCTCGTAGTGATGAACAAATCTGACCTGCCATGCGGCTGGTTGCCTGTTGAAAAGCGAGAGTTTGTGGGCGACTGGCCCCAGGCGGAAGTATCGGCCAAAACTATGGCTGGAATTGAAGGGCTTCGTGTCAAGATTCTCGATCACATATTGGGGCCGGCTGCCATGCGGCAGGACGGAATTCTGGTGACAAACCTGCGCCACTGCCGCACTCTTGAATCCGCAGAAGGCGACTTGGGACGTGCGACAACGGCCCTGCAGAACGGAGTTTCGGAGGAGTTTGCGTTGCTGGATCTCCATTCTGGATTGCGGAAACTTGGAGAAATTACCGGCGAGACAGGAGTGGAAGATCTTCTAACCGAAATTTTTTCCCGCTTCTGCGTTGGGAAGTAGATCCGGTCATTATGGCGAGAACGTCCCATTCTATAAACAGTAAAAGCCGTCCACGTCTACGGGCACATCTGCGTCAACGTTGACGTGAACGTGCTCGCAGACGCGGATGTGGACGGCTTTTCCAGAACTAAAGTTAGATTCACCCGTCGTGACTGACGGATTATCGTTAAAACCTAGCGCGACTTATGACTGATTTTGGGGAACATTTTGACGTCATTGTGGTTGGGGGCGGGCATGCCGGCTGTGAGGCGGCGGTTGCATCGGCCCGTCTTGGGGCAAAGACTGCGCTTTGCACACTGGATCTCACATTGCTGGCCCAGATGTCCTGCAATCCTGCAATCGGTGGAATTGCAAAAGGCCACCTGGTGCGGGAAATCGATGCTCTGGGGGGCATCATGGGAGATGTGGCAGATAAAACAGGAATTCAATTCCGGCTTTTGAATGCCAGCCGCGGCCCTGCGGTGCAGGCTCCCCGCTGCCAATCAGATAAATCAAAGTATAAAAAGGAGATCAGAGGAATAATCGACGCACAAGCGAATCTGTTCCTTCGCCGGTGCGAAGTGGTGAGTTTGGTTGTGGATGGGAGTTCGGTAAACGGAGTACAGTTGCATGACGGGAACAGAATGAGCTCACGCGCCGTGATTCTGACGACAGGAACGTTCCTGAATGGACTCATACACATTGGCAACCAAAGTCATCCGGCCGGCCGGATTGGGGAAATGCCATCTATTCCGCTCGCGAAATTTCTGAGAGACGCTGGATTCAGGGTGGGAAGGCTCAAAACAGGAACACCGCCACGGCTGGACCGGAATACGATCGACTACACGCGCTTTGAGGAGCAGAAAGGGGATGACAGGCCGACGTTTTTTTCTCTTCGCACGCGTGAATGCAGGCTCCCACAGATATCCTGTCACCTGGGTTACACTAATGAACGATTGCATTCAATCATTCGCGCGAACCTCAAGAAATCGGCTCTCTACGGTGGGTTTATTACCGGGATAGGCCCGCGATATTGCCCGAGCGTAGAGGATAAAATCGTTAAATTTGCAGAGAGGGAGCGCCACCAGATCTTTCTCGAACCTGAAGGACTGGATGTGGATGAAGTGTACCTGAATGGGCTGTCGACCAGCATGCCCGTTGAGGTGCAACAACAGATGGTTCGATCGATACCGGGTCTGGAAAAAGCGCATATGCTTCGGCCGGGGTATGCCATCGAGTACGATTTTGTAGACCCTACGGAGCTGGATGGTTCGCTGGAGACCAGGAGGATTAGAGGGCTTTTTCACGCAGGGCAGGTCAACGGCACGACCGGCTATGAGGAAGCTGCGGCGCAGGGAATCGTGGCAGGGATCAATGCCGCGCTTAAATCTCAGGGGAGAGATCCGATATTTTTCCCTAGAGAGGAAAGTTACATCGGGATCATGGTGGATGATCTAGTCACTCGCGGTGTAGATGAGCCGTATCGGATGTTCACCTCGCGCTCCGAACTGCGGCTGCTCTTGCGCATTGACAATGCGGACCGGAGGCTGACGCCGCTCGGATACCGGCTCGGACTGGTTTCGGAGACAGAGTATTCGAATTTCTTGAAAAAATACGAGATGGCTGAGCGGTTGAGGAGCTTTTTGAAGTTGCACCGCTGGAATTCCGGGGAGGTTTTGTGTCCTGCGCTAGCCGCCAAACTGGATGTGGACGCAATAAAAGGAGCGACACTGGAGGAACTTTTGCGCCGTCCTGGGATCACTTTAAGGGATTTTTACCCGCTTTTGCAAATTCACAGCATTCTGCCGCCGACAGGGGAGGTGGCGGGCTGCGTGGAAATAGAGATCCGCTACGAAGGATACATCCAGCAGCAATTGAGGGATGCGGAAAAGCTGAGACGCATGAGCGCCCGCAGCATTCCTGCGGATTTCGACTATTCGACCATTGACGGGTTGAACCGTGAAATGCGCGAGAAATTGAGCCGAGCACGACCGCGAGATCTCGCAATGGCGAGCCGGATTCCCGGGATCACACCGGCTGCAGTTTCCATCTTGAATATCCAGCTCGAAATGCGCCAGGCGCGCCACCGCTCGGGCAGGAGCTTCTGTGAAAAGGATGGACATGGAATCTGCTGAGGCGCTGCAGCAGCTTTTGATGGAATCGGCCGTTCCGCCGAACTCGGAAGTCGCGCTTCGGCTGAGGAGCTATCTCGATTTGCTCGAGAAGTGGAATTCCCGCATTAACCTTGCTTCTTCCACAGAGTGGCGAGTAATCGGGCCAATGGTTCGAGAAGCAATCTGGGCGGCAGCGTTTTATCCGCCTGAAGCTGGTTCTCATCTGGACATCGGCAGTGGTGCGGGATTCCCGGCCTTGTTGCTGAAATCTCTGATGCCTAGTATTGAATTGGACATGGTGGAAAGACGTGAGAAGAAATGCAGGTTTCTGGAAACAGCTGCGCACGCACTAGGATTGGGGGGAGTTTATGTCCACCATGCGCTTTTGTCCGAGTATCTTCTCGGTTACGCAGGTGGCAAATCCTGGGATTGCATGAGCTGGAAAGCTGTGAAATTGAGCGCCGACGAGCTTTTGCAGCTGCGCGCACACTGCCATACACGGACTCAGCTCTGGATGTTCCACGGCAAACAGGCTGCCACGGAAGGGACAGAGACGCTCCGCCCAGGCTTTGAACTCTTCCGAAAAGAAAAAGTCCCCGGCACCCGGGAATCGTTTTTGTCAGTCTACCGTCCGAGGTAGCGGACGTTTCACGTGAAACTTTGAATTGCGGATTGTAGATTGGAAGAGATGACGCACAATCCCTGATATCTGCAATTCGCCATGGTTCGGACGTTTCACGTGAAACAATTCAGTATATCTCGGTCTATCGAAATGGAAAATCCACGATCCACAATCCGAAAACCGCAATTCGGCAGCTAACCACTAGCCACCAGCTATTGATTTGTGCTAATCTCGCGCATCCACATGGCCAAAGTCATTGCAGTTACGAACCAGAAGGGTGGAGTCGGGAAAACAACGACAGCTATTAACCTGGCTGCTGCGCTCGCGCTTGCGGATATGCGGGTTCTGGTAGTCGACACCGATGCCCAAGCCAACTGCAGCAGTGGGCTTGGTATAATCAAAGGCTCTCTGAAAAAAAGTATTTATGACGCCTTGATTCAGGAGGAACTTCTGGCGTCTGTCATAACGGACACCGAACTTGAAAACCTCAAGCTGGTTCCGGCGGACAAGAATCTGACCGGTGCAGTTATTGAGATGCTCGACTTGCCTGAACGGGAGTATCTGCTCAAAAAGCTTCTTGCGCCCGTATTAGGCAGGTTTGACTTCATCCTCATTGACAGTCCACCCTCTTTGAATATCCTTACCTTGAACGGGCTTGTTGCCGCCGATTCGGTTCTAGTTCCGATCCAGTGCGAATATTTTGCTTTGGAGGGGCTTACGGATCTTTTCGACACTCTTGCTCGTGT
Source organism: Acidobacteriota bacterium (assembly GCA_050010475.1). GTDB lineage: Bacteria > Acidobacteriota > UBA6911 > UBA6911 > UBA6911 > UBA6911. Next base: position 29,045 of record JBEKKY010000013.1, read on the forward strand.
CCGCAGGGCATTCAATCCCGGGCTTTCGATCCAAGGCATACTTTTGACCATGTTTGATGAGAGAACGAATCTCAGCACGCAAGTGCGGGACGATTTGATCAGTCACTTCACAGACAAGGTGCTTCAAACGATCATTCCCCGAAATGTCCGGCTGGCGGAAGCGCCCAGCTTCGGCAAGCCGGCGCTTCTTTATGATATTCGGTCCAAAGGTGCCGAGAGCTATATCCGGTTGGCCAAGGAAATTCTACACTATGAAAAAAAAGGTATTGGGTAGAGGGCTAGAAGCCCTGATTCCGGAGGCTAAGCCCGCTGAAACTCCCCAAAACGAAATAGATATCGATCGCATCGTCCCAAACCCCAACCAGCCACGTCTTAGCTTGGATGAGGAAAGACTGGAGGAACTGGCGGCATCGGTTCGCGAGCACGGCATTCTGCAACCGGTGCTCGTTCGCCCCGTTGAGAATGGATATCAGCTCATCGCCGGCGAGCGCAGGCTCTCGGCCGCCCAACGTGCCGGCCTGCTCAAAGTACCTGCCGTGATCCGTGAAGTTCCCGATGAACGTTTGCTGGAGCTTGCCCTGATTGAAAACATCCAACGCGAGCCGCTGAATCCCATTGACGAGGCTCAGGCCTATCAAAACCTTATGGATGCCACGAAAGGAAGCCAGGAACAGGTTTCCCAAAAAGTGGGGAAGGACCGCAGCACCATTGCCAATTCACTTCGCCTTCTGAAGCTCCCTTCCGCTGTGAAGTTCCTGGTTGCCGAAGGGAAGGTCTCCCCCGGGCATGCCCGGGCTCTACTTGCTTCCAATGCGAATCCATCCGAGATGGCCAGAATTGCAAAGACCATTGTTGAAAAGGGCTGGTCTGTGCGCGAAGCGGAACGTTGGGCAAAAAACCAGACAAAATCTCCACGCCCTCAAAAAATCAAGGATCCGAATATCGAAGCCGCGACCGACCGTTTACGACTTGTTTTGGGAGCAAAAGTCGAAATTGTTACGAAATCAGGGGACTCAGGTGAGATACGAATTCACTACTATAGTCAAGAGGAGCTGATGCGCCTCTACACGATCCTAACCGAAAAGACGATTCCAACGGAGCCAAGTCATGCAATTCAAGAAGGGAAAATCGGAAGATGAGATCGTCAGCCATCTTGGTGAGGGGACCGAACTCTCGGGTGAGATCACCTTTGCCAGCGGTCTGCGAGTGGATGGCGTTGTCAAGGGAAAGGTCCGGTCGGAAGCGATCCTGGAAATCGGTCCGACAGGAATGGTGGATGCCGAAATCAATGTGCGCAAAGTTCTGGTCAAGGGTGAGTTCCGCGGCGCCATTCATGCCTCCGATAGAGTAGAGATCCTTAAAGACGGCAAGGTCTTTGGAGATATCTTTTCCCCATGTCTCATCATTGAAGCGGGAGCAATATTCGAAGGGCGCTGCAATATGGTAGACCAGAGCAAAATGAAAAAAAAGGAGGCGGCAGGGTTGAAACAAGATTCCGGCAAGATAATCCCGTCTTCCGGAGTTTAAAAGCTACCTCAAGCTTGATTGGATCAAATGGGCAGGGCGAAGGATTAGCGAGATTCTTCTGTATATATCCTCAATGATTTCAGGAATTTAGCGTCTTCGTGGGTGATACGCAGTCTGACGGGTTCATCTGAAGCCGAAGCGTCAAAATCCCCTTCCCCCTTCCCTGTCCGGCTGAACCCGATTTTCGCTTCAATGACAAGAAACACTTCATAGCCGGCATCCCGAATCTCCTGTATGCGTTCATTTATTTTAGGCGAGTCAGCCAGCGTCTCGTTGATGGATTCGCCAAGACGCTTCATGAGAAGTTTTATTTCAGGTTCCGGCATAGG
>JBEKKY010000014.1:0-21882 GCA_050010475.1 Acidobacteriota bacterium
AGAGATTTTGTTTTCATTCTAATTGCCCCCAATTCAAATCGGTTAGAGTTTTGATGGGCTAATATAACTCAACCGAGGATGAGAGCGGCCAAGGAAAATACAAGAAATTGAAATACGGGGACACTACGCAATCCCCGAATTCATCGAATTACTCCTCAATTATTCCCACAGATCTATTTTTCGAATTCGGGGATTGCGTAACCTGTCCCCGTATTTTGTAGGAAATGCAAACTGCCAAAAACTTCCGGCACGTGGAAATTCGCCTGGGGCGCGCAGGTTGGGCGCCATGCGGAATAAAAACGGGCCGGTTCCTTCCCCTCGATGCGGAAAAGGTTTAAGCGCCAGATCTCTCCGGGATCGAAGGCTGCGGTCAAGCAATGAATCGGGATCGCCAGTTCTGCGGTCCATACGCGGTGCTTGCGATCAACAACCACGCGGCTCTTTAGATCGCAGAACAGCACGGACTTACCGTCCGGGGAGATGTCGAGATCGAGCCAGTCCCCGTTGGGGCTGATTTCGAACTCCCGATAGTGTCTGGGTTCGTCGCTTCCCGGACGGATAAATACTTCAGCCACATCCCGAAGCCAAAGCTTGTCTCGGCGTCTGCTCCCGCCCTCATAAACAAAAATCTCGCGATAGCGGCAGTCAAATCGAAAGAAGAGATGATTGGAGTTCCAAAGCAATCGGACGCTGGTTTCGCGCTCCGGGTCCGGGCTTTCTCCACGCCAGTCAGCGCAGAAGGATACCGCGCGTGCAATCTCCCATGCGGTCTGTTGGGGCAATCCTCGATGATCCGGCGGCATTGTTAATCTCGTTGCGGTTACCTGTTCCATTACTTAACTCTAAGACTCGAAGGCGCAAAGACTCAAAGAAAAAGTGCGGGGCGGGTTCCGACCTTGCGTCCGCAGCCGGGTCGAATCCGTTGTGCTAAAATTATCGTAGTTCTAAAGGAGGCGTACATGAGGCTGAGTGCTCGAAACGTACTGAAGGGAAAAATCAAGCAAATCAAGGTCGGGGCGGTAAACACGGAAGTTATATTGGAACTGTCCAAGGGTGTCGAAGTCGTTTCCATTATTACGAAAGAGTCTGCGGAAAGCTTACTGCTCGCGGTCGGCAAAGACGCTTATGCCGTCATCAAAGCGTCCAACGTGATGATCGCGGTCGATTAGTGTAAAAGGCCGCAAAAGCAAAAACGCCACGGATTCCACGGATTAACACGGATTCAAAATCCGTGAAATCCGTGGCGTTGTTTTCAGGGTTTTGAATCCTCGGCTCTTAGGTTACCGCCATTTATCTACGGCGACGCTTGTCACATACCTGAGATTGCCCGCCTGAAAGACCGCCAGTATTTCTCCACCCGTTACCACAATGTTGATATCACTGGGGCTGGTGAAACGAGGGATCCGTGAAGTCGGAGCAAGTTTGAACCAGGATGCAAAAGGCTCGACGCCCTGTTTTGCGCGCGGAGCATCGTACTGTTCGACAAAGTTCTCCTCTTTGTAATCTGCCACTGAAATCTGCGTGTTTTTCTGGAGCCATTCGCTCAGCTTCTCTTTCGTGTCATATCCCTGCGCTTTGAGAGCCTTTGCGACCAGAGGATCGCAGACGATCAAGGCTCCAAAATATCCGGTGAAATTATCCAGGATGCTGCTGAACTGGCGGTCAAATGCGGGTTTTGTCGCGCCGCCCCCTTTGGCTCCCTGGCCGGGCTGAATGCCCAGTCCGCTAAAGATGCTGATCACGCTCTCCCCGGCTTTGAATCCCTTCTGCACGCTCAGAGGGACCCACGGGCTACGTGCTTCATTCTCAGCGATCACGATGTTGTTGAAATTCAGGCTGTTCCCCTGGGATCCGGTATAGGTTTCGCCTGTGATTCCAGCGTTTCCGAGATTCTTTGAAATCAGGGTCCATGCTCTGCCGATCGTGGCGTTGGCTTGGCTGAACGGTCCCATAGCGCCCACTTCAAAATTCATCCCGATCTCTTCCCGGACCGGTCCGTTGACCACTACGGTCCGGGCCAGCGAATCCGGGGAATTGTAGAGGGAAGAAACGCCGGAGGCTGCGATCGCAAGGATGACCGGGAAATAATCCGGTTTTGCTCCGGCCATTACCGCGTTCACGGCGACTTTTTCCACGGTGAATTCCCAGGGTTCAAAAGCACCGGCCGCCATTTTCCCGACGACTTCATCGGGGCTGAGACTGGTGCCCTTAAGCATGTCTTTCACCTTTTGTTCTGTCGGCAGAACTATCGGCAGGTAGTCGGTCCATCCACTGGCCAGAAATACACGCTGCAGATTCTCGGGAGTCTCCGGCCCGATCAGCCGCGGCGCCGGCTTGGTTTCTACAAATCCGGTTTTCCGGTCATCGTCGGTCAATGGCTTGGTCAAATCGTCGACGATTTCTTGAAAGACAATCGTGCCGCTTATAGGGTCTTTGCCTGCCACGTAGGCTTGATGTTGTTGCGGCGTTTTTCCGGAAACCGGGTGGGGCACGAAAACCAGACGAGCATTGGGCATCCCGCTCTTTTTGGCTCTGGTTCGGGCAATGTCGGCAAACTTGCCGGTGACGACTGCGACGGCCGGTTTCCCAAGCTTTTCAATACTGACCGCCATGCCGGCGACCGCCGGCGCGCATGTATTTCAATGGCCGACAGCCAGGACTACAGCGTCCGCTTTTTGTTTTATTTCTGCCCACAGATTCGTGTCTTCCTGATCGAATGATCCGGATTTTTCTCTGAAGACCAGGTTTGCCTTCGGCACGTTTTGGGAAAACGAATCCATGATTGCGTGCAGCAGGCTGGCGCCCCCCTCATATTTGATGTCGACAAAGTACACTGTTTTGCCCTCCAGGCTTGCGGGCCTGGTCGCCATGGGGGCAAGCGAAATCGGAGGCGGAGTCCCCTTCGGATTCAGTACGGTTATTTTCCCTTCTTGAGCGTATCCCGTAGTAATCGTGGCCAGCAATGCCGCCACTAGTAAGCACGTCATTCGGATTTTCATGCTTGACCTCTGCTCATGTTAGTTCCAGTACATTGGGGCCGGAGCGCCGTCGTCCCGCCGGCTCTTTTTGCGACCTTGCTGGCGCTGCGGATCTTTTACATTCCTGCTTTTGTTTCCTCTGTAAAATAGCCGGCGAGACGCCGGCGCTCCCGGCCCGGTTTTACCGCGAATCGACCACTTTGCGAATTGCCTTGATATGTTCCGGCCGCGTACCGCAGCATCCACCAATGATCTGCACCCCCAATTGCAGGATTTCTGCGGCCTTCTCCGCTACGAACTCGGGAGTTTCCGGGTAGACGAGGCTTGTCCCTTCTGTGACGGGCAAACCGGCATTGCCCTGGATTGCGACCGGAACTCGTGCATGTTTCCGGAGTTCCCGTGCAATTTCCACCATTTTGTCCATCCCGTCGCCGCAATTGGAGCCGACAATGTCCGCTCCGGCTTTCTCAAGTTCAGCCGACGCGTTCTCCAGCGATGTTCCCATCAAAGTGAGGAACCCCCGGGGAGTCTTGCTGAAGGTCATGGTGGCCATGACCGGAACTTTGGGATCGAGGGAACGGGCCGCTTTGATAGCAAGAACCGCTTCGGCCGCATCCATCATCGTTTCGATGCAAACCAGGTCGATTCCGGCCGCAAGAAGCGCGCGAATCTGACGCTGGAAGCTGGAAAAGACTTCTTCCGGTTCCGTATCGCCGAGAGGTTTGAGGATCCGCGCCGAAGGTCCCACTGAGCCGGAGACGTAGGCCCGGTCTTGAACAGCCCGGCGTACTGCTTCAACCGCGTTTCGATTGATTGTTTCCGTCTCCTTGTCCAGGAAGAACTGTTGCAGCCTTAAGGGAGAAGCGCCAAAGGTATTGGTCGTTACAATTTCTGCGCCTGCGTCCAGGTAAAGGGATGCGATTTCTTCAAGAACTTGAGGTTTCGTGAGATTGAATGCCTCAGGAGGATCTCCATGTTTCAGCCCCCGCTGCATCAGCATGGTGCCGAGAGCTCCATCGCCAACAATTACATCGCCTTGCCGCAAACGCTCCAGTATGTTTTCCATAGTTCATCCGTATTGATAGTCGGAAGTAGGCAGTGGGAGTGATAGCTTTTACTGTTGACCGCCCACTGCCTACAGGCCACTAATTTTCATTCTCCAGAAGCAGCAGTCTCTTGACACACTTGTGTTCTTTGCACTGCTTGCAAAAAGAAAAAGCCGGCTGGAATCTGTGTATCTCGATGTCTCCGGCCACCAGAACTCCGGAAATGGATTTGACCGGCTTCATTGCCCAGTTTGCATTGACAGTGATTCCGATTTCTTCCGGATGCAAAGCTTGAAACAGTTTTGTCTGGCCTGAAATGTGCCACCCGCAATGGCCGGGGCTATAATATTGAGCTTTGAGTTTCCGGCCTGCGCGTATCTCTTCGGGCAGAAGATCGAGAAACTGCAGGCACATCTGCCTGCCAAGCCGTTCCGCGCCGCTGGCATTGACCGCATCCAGCATAAAGCCCAAAGCCGGTCCCCCCTTCGCAAACAATTCGCTGCTCTTTGAAATGATCGCATTTCCCAAAGTTGCTGCGAAAAGCGCCAATGCGTCCGCCCGGGGAACGATCATCGGTACCGGGCCTTCGGAAGAATTCAGCCCGTTTCCATCATAAACTGCCTGAAATTCGGAGATCGACAGATCCTGCATCAGTCCTTTGGGTTCGGCCAATTGGCCAAAGATTTCGAGCGCGGTATCCAGAAGGCTTTTGATCTTCTCGGGAATATTTGCGCGGCCGCCCATTCCCTGATTCGCGAGCACTTCGGCAGGAGTCGGCGTCAGGTCCTTCACATTCAGTTCAAGTAGTCTTCTCATAATGTGTGCTCAATCGGTTTCTTCCTATAGATTCTGCATTGAACTGATTGTTGCTGGCAAGCCTTTATGGAAAGAACGGTTCACGTGTTTACGGGTTCACGCGTTAACGCGTAAACGCGTAAACATGTGAACGCGTTTGACCGGGAACGATTTTCTTGACGAATCAACAGCTAACTGCAAAAGTACTGGGATCTGCATTTTGAGATGGAGGATGCGATGCCTTTGACACCGCTCGAACGCGTGCGCAACGTTGGAATCATCGCTCACATAGACGCGGGCAAAACCACAGCCACCGAAAGATTCCTGTTTTATTCCGGCCGCACACACAAAATCGGCGAAGTTCACGATGGTGAAGCCGTTATGGATTTCCGGGCCGATGAGCGCGAAAGAGGCATCACCATCTCGGCGGCGGCGACCACATTTATGTGGAACAACCACCAGGTCAACCTGATCGACACGCCGGGGCATGTCGACTTTACGGCGGAAGTGGAACGAAGCCTGCGTGTGCTTGATGGCGCCGTTGTCATTTTTTCGGGTGTGGAAGGTGTGGAGCCGCAGAGCGAGACGGTCTGGAGACAGGCGGATCGCTATCAAATTCCGCGCATCGCGTTTATCAATAAACTCGATCGCGCCGGAGCCGATCACGATCGAGTCCTCAAACAGATCCAAAACAGGCTTGGGGCTCGCGCGGTTTTTGTGAATCTCCCTCATGGCCTCGAGACCAACCTCGATGGAATTATCGATCTGGTCGATCAACGCTTGATTCTGTTTGATCCCGCCACGCATGGAAGAGAGCAGGAGGTCCGGGAAATTCCCAGGGAGATGGCCGCGATTGCAGAAGAGGCTCGTAATCATCTGGCTGAGAGCGCCGCGAACTGTGTCGACTGGCTGGCGGATCTCTATCTGGGCGGAGATCCGATCGAGGCAAAGGACCTGAGGCGAGCCATTCGCGAAGCAACCCTGAACGGCAAGCTGATTCCGGTTTTTTGCGGCGCCGCGCTTCGCGATCTGGGCGTCCAGCCGGTGCTGGACGCGGTCTGCAGCTATCTCCCTTCTCCTCTCGACCGGCCGCCTGCGCAGGGCATGGACCCGGAGACCGGCAAGCCGGTTGAACGTCCGTCAACGCTCGATGCGCCGTTTTCCGCGCTTGTGTTCAAAGTCCTGGCGACCTCCAGCACGGATTATCTCTGGCTGCGCGTCTATTCGGGATCATTGACGACCGAGGATCGCTGCTATCATCCTCGAACAAAAACCCGGCTCCGGCTCCGGCGGATTCTGCGCCTGCATGCTGACCGCACGGAACCCGTCGAGCAGGCTCGTTGCGGAGATATTGTTGCGGTGCATGGATTGAAAGCTGTTGTGACGGGAGATACGTTGTGTGAGTTACAGCATCCCATCACCTTTGAACCGATTCATTTCCCGCAGACGGTGGTCTCGATGGCGGTCGAGACACAAACTTCGGCTGATCGCGATCGTCTTTACGAAATCGTCTCCCGCCTTCTGCGTGAGGACCCGACCTTGAGCGTCTCGACTGATGAAGAGACCGGTCAGATGATCCTTTCAGGAATGGGCGAGCTGCACCTGGAGGTGACCCGCAACCGGATGGAACGCGAATTCAAGGTTTCTGCCTTTTTCGGTCGGCCCCGGGTATCCTATCGCGAGACCGTCACAAGGCGCGGCGTCGGCAAGGGGGAATTTGAGAAGCGCATCAGTGACGTTCTGGTGAGCGGGCGTGCGGCAGTCGAAATTGTTCCGCGGCCGAGACCAGCCGGGAACAGAAGCCTGCCCCCGGTTGAAGTGGATATTGCGCCTATCTCCAGAGCCCTCACCGCCGCCCTGGAGAGGGAGGCGCAGGAGATTTTGTTGCGAGGCTGCAATTCCGGCGGTTCTCATGGATTCCCGGTCGTGGATGTAAAGGTGCGCGTGATGGAGTTCCGACACAATGATCCGCCGGACCCGGCAGTCCCGTTGCTTGGGACTCTCACGCTCGCATTGCGGGAAGCCATTGCGCAGTCGCAGACGATCGTTCTGGAACCTGTCATGAGTCTCGAAGTCCGCACGCCCGACGATTGTCTCGGGGGAATTATGAAGGATCTGGGCTCCAGGAGGGCGGAAATTCAAGAGACGGAACTTCTGGCAGGTTTTGCCGTGGTTCGCGGCCTCGTGCCTCTGGCCGAGATGTTCGGGTACTCCACTCAGATGAGATCTCTGACCCAGGGGCGCGGCAGTTTCTCGATGGAGCCCTACGACTACCAGCCAACCAAGTCCTGGGTGTAACAACGGTGACAGCCACCGGTGTTACCACGGAAAGCAGAAAACGGAGAACGCTTTCACCGCAGAAGGCGGAAGAGATTGCTGTAATCGTCGGTGAAAAGAATGCGCTTGGAATCTTCGCTGGGCCACGGGCTGATCGCGGCTTTGACCTCGACGTTATCGAGAAACTCCTGGTTTGAGGTTATCAGGATCCACTCAGTAGGGTCGGTTTCCTGCAATGTGTCCCCTGGGTCGTCCACGAGCACGGCGTGAGGCGCGCGCGCGCTATCGCTCTCGGCAAGGCTCCGGATCACAGGACTGAGATTGAAGTACCGGCTGCTGATGTGCAGTGCCAAAATCCCGTCCTTTTTCAGGTGGTACCAATAATCCCGGTAACATTCCCGGGTAAGCAGATGCACCGGAATAGCGTCACTGCTGAAGGCATCCACGGCGAGCACGTCAAATTGCCCGGAGTACTGAAGGCCTTTTTCGCGTTCCATCGAGACCCGAGCGTCCCCAAGCACGACATCGACGCGCGCGCGAGTGTCTTTGCAGTAGGTGAAATAAGCATTGGAAAGCTCAAGCACATCCGGATTTAATTCATAGAATCGAAAATAGTCCCCTTCTTCGCCATATGTGGCCAGGGTTCCTGTTCCGAGTCCGACCACCCCAACCCGAAGGTGTCGGAGGACTGGATCGAGCCTTCTGGGGTGGTATCGAATGGCGATTCCCACACCACTGTTTGGACCGAAATAGGATGTGGGCCAGTAGCGTTTGTCTTGGGCGGAAAACTGGTATCCATGCTCGATTCGCCCGTGCATGAGGATGGTGCGGTGTTCCAGAGGATCCTGTTTATTGTCCTCAAGCACCCGCAATACGCCGAAAAAATTTCGCTTCACCGTGAGCGTGTCCTGCAGCGCGCCGCGAATCTGAACGCCCAAAGCCATTAGCAAAGCCAGGAATGAAGAGCCGAGAAAGGCCCAGGCCCAGGTTGGGCGGCCCGCAAAAAGACGTCCGCGCGGATCGCGGAAGAGAACAAGCAGGAAGATGAATGCAGTTCCCGCCAACCCAAAGTGAAATTCCCAATATGCTTTAAAGAGGTGCGGCGCAGCCAGAGTCACAAAGACTCCGCCGAGTGCTCCTCCGGCGGATATCATCAGGTAAAACGATGTTAAATATCGGGAGGTGGGCTTCAAGCGGACCAGTTCTCCATGACAAACCATGCAGCAGACGAACAGCGTGAAACAGTAGGAAACTATCTGGATTTTTAACCCGATATAAATCCCCTGATTCAATACAACGCAAGTCTGTGTCAGGGCCGCTGCCAGAGCAATTCCAAATCCCAAACGCGAGTACCATCGCTCGCTGTGAAAACAAAGAATAAACGACACAAGATAAAGCCCCATCGGGAGGAGCCATAATAGGGGAACAACGGCCACATCCAGGCAAAGTTGATTGGTCGTGGCCATCAGCATGATGGAGCTTAATGCTGCCAGGATCAGCCACAGGATCCGGTCCGACAATCGAGGTGACGCCTCGCCCTGAACTTCTTTAACGGGATCGGGATCCATCCTTTTTTGAAATTGTGTTTTTCGCAGTCTCAAAGCGCAGGCGCCGCACAGGACTGCGAAGGCAACATAAAACCAGGACCAGAGTTTGGTTTGGAGATTAAGACCAAGCCGGGGTTCTATAACAAAGGGGTAACTGAGGATGGCGAGCAGTGATCCGAGATTTGAAAGTGTATAAAGACGGTACGGAGAATAAGCGGGCCAAACCCGGCTGAACCATGATTGCAGCAGGGGGGCTGTGGCAGACAATAGAAAATAGCATGCGCCGACGCTGACAAATAAAAGCTTTACAATCTGCCATGTCGGCGTCGAAACATCTTGTGTTGCCCACGCCTTTGAAGGTGTTATGGGCAATGATGCAATGCTAAGCAACAGAAACGAGATCGTAATCGCAGCCTGGATGCGGCGTGTGAACCGGCCCGCAAGCAGGTGAGCATAGCCGTAGCCCGCTGTCAGGAGCACCTGAAAAAACAACAAGCAGGCGGTCCAGACTCCGGGACCGCCGCCGAACCAGGGCAGGATGCATTTGGCGATGAGAGGCTGGACAAGGAACAACAGAAAGGCGCTGGTAAAGAGTGTGGCGGCATAAAGAATCATGAGAGATCAAGCGAGTAACATAAACAAAATCAGCATCTGCATGCTGCCGCGATATTAATCCTGGTGCGGTCGAAATCTCAACCACGAAACACACGAAAATTGGATTCCGGCTCTCCTGTCTTTCGTAGCGTTTCCCTTTTGGTTTTGAGACCCCGAACGACTTTTGATTTTTCGGATACGGTGTGTTAGTTTCGAAAATGAGGAAATGACAATGAGATTCATGGAATTGCTGGGCGACCACAGTTTTCAGCTGTTGGTTCCTGTTCTGGTCTTTTGCATCACTCTTGCGCTTGGATTCCTGGTCAGGCGAGTGCTCTTTTCCGCCCTGGAGCGCTGGGCCCGGAAAACCACAGGGCAGATCGACGGCGTTTTCGTTCGGGCAATCCGCGGCCCGTTTATGATTTGGGTCCTGATGCTGGCAATTCACCTGGCGGCGCAGGTATCCCTTCTGCCGGAGAAAATCAGCGCGCTCATTGCCAAACTTCTACTCTTTCTGTTGGTCACTTCTCTCACAGTTGTTGGCGCAAAGCTGGCCAGCGAGATTGTCAGAATTTACGGAGCCCGAATGCAGGGCGCGCTTCCGGTGACGAGCCTGACTCAGAATCTTGCGCAACTGACGGTGATCGTGATCGGGGTGCTCATTCTCCTGAATTCCCTGGGAGTCCCGATTACTCCTTTGTTGACAGCCTTGGGAGTGGGCGGACTGGCGGTGGCGCTGGGATTGCAGGATACGCTGGCCAACTTTTTCGCCGGGTTTTATGTCAGTCTTGCAGGCTACGTGCGGCTTGGCGATTACATCAAGCTTAATTCCGGTGAAGAGGGATATGTCACAGATATTGGCTGGCGCAGCACGACCATTAAAACGCTTTCCAACAATCTCATCATCATCCCCAACTCGCGGCTGGCGCAGGCTATCGTGACCAATTACCATCTTCCCGAAAAGCGCATCAGTTTTTCCATCCCGGTATCGGTCGGTTTTGATTGTGATCCCGACCGGATCGAGAATATTCTAAGCGAAGAAGCCCGAAAGGGCGCTACAGAGATCAAGGGGTTGCTTGCGGAGCCTGCTCCGGTCGTACGCCTTATTCCCGGCTTCGGCAGTTCTTCCTTGGATTTTACTCTCACCTGTCACGTTTCCGATTTTGAGGAACAGTATTCCGTTCAGCACGAACTGCGGAAAAGGATCCTGAAACGCTTCCGCCGGGAAAATATTGAAATCCCTGTTCCGTCGAGAACCGTTTTTGTACGGGAAAAGCGCGTGAAGGATGGTTCATCTTCCGCAAAATAACCGAAAAAAACGCCACGGATTCCACGGATTTCACTGATTGGATGATTTTGGGGATTCAGCAGCTATGAGGACTGCACCATAGGGTCGCTTGTCCTCTCAAGTTCCCTTCCGCAATAGGCGCATCGACGCCAGGTGGGTTCCACGGCCCGTTTGCATGCAGGACAGGAAGGGGACAATTCTGTTCCGCATTGCGGACAGAATACAAAAATGGCCCGGCACCGCGTGCTGCACTTCGGGCAGGATATCAGCATCGGGTCGCGCAGCACGAAATACAGGACCGCCCCTACGCCGTAAGGAATAAAGATCGTCAGCAGCGTCCACATGATGTGCCGCATGCCTCGCCGGCGGGAATCTGCATTGACATATCCGATCAGAACCACCCATGCAAACAAAAACAGGGCGCCCCAGAGCAAGAAACCGGTCTCGACGCGTGTAAAACTCAGCCCTCGGTGATTGAGAGCAACAACCACCGACATCCCACCCGCAACCAGCAGCGCTATGGGCCAGACCCAGCGAGAAATAATGCGGAGTTCGCTCCAAAAATCCTTCATATGATTTTCCCCTCCTGCTGCCGATGCTTCACGAGCAAACCCACAGCGAAAGCAGTTGCCAGCCACGTCACTCCAATATAAGCGATCAATACTGTGATCGATGAGACATCCAGCCAGCGCGCTAATGGTATGTCGAGCAACGATACGAACCTCAAAGTTACAAACGTGACCAGCCAGGAAAACAGGACCAACAGGGCAAGGACGAACCGGCTCACTTGACTTTCTTGGAAGGATATCGCGTACGCAAGGATGCGCTGAGTCTGCAATACGAGCCTCGGCGGCGCCTGCGGTGTCGGCAATTCCCTTAGGGCGCTGGCGAGCAATGTCCATTCCTTCAATTCGGCGCGGCATGCCTCGCACTCGCGCAAGTGCTTTTCAACCCGCCGTTGTTCGGCAGGATCCAGCATGCTGGCGGCCGCCAGCGTCAAAAGACCGTTGACGACAATGTGTTCCTTCATGGCATTGTCCCGTTTTGCATTTTCCTACTAAGAATCAGCCGCAAAGCCTTCATGGCACGATGAAGGCGCGTTTTCACGGTTCCCATCGGAAGAGCAAGGACAGTGGCGATTTCCTCCAGCTTCATCTCTTCTTCAAAACGCAGCGTGATGACTTCGCGAAATGCAAGCGGCAGCTCCGAAACCGCATTCAAAACGCAGCCTGCCCGTTCCTTGGACAATAACAGTTCCAGTGCGCCGGGATTGCTGCTGCGGGTGAGGTCGGATTGGGTTTCTCCGGAGGGGAGCGGTTCGTCCAGACTTTCCGGCTGGCGCCGGCGCAGGTGGTCGATGGCCAGGTTGTGCGCCACCGCAAAAAGCCACCCTTCAAAGCTGCGCCGCGGATCGTAATGTCGCATCCGCTCGATCACGCGCATCCAGGTCTGCTGAAACAGATCCTCTGCCGTGCTGGGCCGCGAAACCAGGCGGAGCAAGTAGCGGTACAGCCGGTGTTGGTAGCGCTCCACCAATTGCGCGATCACTTCCGTATCGCCGCTGCTCAGCCGCATCGCCTCGCTTTCGAAGGTCATCAGCGTTCCGAATATCAGTTCAAATGGCTGATCCATAACATTACCTGTGTGTAATACGAGTTGCCACCGGCAAAAGATTCACACAGGCGATTAAATTCCATTATTCTAATTAGTGTTATCTTAATTGGATTAGGTTCAACTCGGAACAAAAAAGCTCGGAACTGAATTCGACCCCTCCCCCAAAAAAGACCGAAGAGCATTTTTCGACTTGAGTCATGTCGATTCAATGTTTTATAAGGCTTTCATGCGAAAAATTAGGGGAGTAGTGCAGGGCTCGGAGCGGGATTTCTTTCTGTTTCTTGTCTCCGGCATTTTTCTGGGAATTTCGCAGAGCGTAGACGCCTCGACCCTGAACAATTATCTGAAAGAGCATTTCGGCATGCTGATCATCCATCGCTCGGCTCTGGAATTCCCGAGGGAGCTTCCGGGCCTGCTGGTGGTGCTGGTCATTATTTCATCTTACTGAACCGCGTTCCTCGACTGCTGCGAAAAGGCAAGCCACTGCCAATTGCGCATTGCTTTTCAAATGCTTTCCCCTTCCAATCCTGATATCTTAGGTCCGACCTAACAATTCAATCCCAACCCAACGCTTGTACCGGGAGCGCGATGCGCATCGCCATTCCCAAGGAGATAGGAACCTATGGCCGCCCGCATAACCAGTGAGAAGGGTTTTTATGGATGGATCAATCTTGCCGTCACAGCACTGATGGGGATGGTTGCCCCGCTCTACCTTGTCTCATTTGGCTATTTTTTGCCCTTTCTGGCCAAAGACTTTGGATGGACCAGGGGGACGACGTCGATTGCTGCAACCATCAATATGTTCGTGATGGGGATCTGCGGTCCCTTGGCCGGCATTTTTATTATTCGGTATGGTGCCAAACGTGCAATTTTGTTGGGCAATATCTTGGGTTTCCTGGGCTTCCTCATGCTGTTTGCTCATTCGCGCCTGTGGGAGCTCTATGTCGGTTATGGAGTGCTGATCGGAGTAGCATCAGGATTGGGGGGACTGCTGGCTTCGACTACGATTCTCAATAACTGGTTTGTAAGGAGGAGATCATTGGTTCTGGGAATTTTCCTGGGTTTGAGCGGGTTAGGGGGAATCTTTCTGGGGCCGGCTTTGATGAAACTGATTACGACCCAGGGATGGCGTTTTGCTTACCTTGTTATATCCGGCTTGGTGCTCTTTATTATTATTCTGCCCGCTATTTTTCTCAAAAACAAACCGCAGAACTTGGGACAGGTTCCAGATGGCCATGGCAATGTCGCTGCCCACTCCGGCACGCGACCCGCGGCACGCAGAGTCGGATACAAGACCCCTGTCGACTTCAGCGCCGGGGAAGCGATGCGGACGCGCTGCCTGTGGCTTCTGATTGCATATTTTTGCATGAGTATGCTGGCCATGAATGCGCTGATGACGCACATGATTGCCCACTTCCTGGATCTCGGCATTGCCGCTGCCCTTGCGGCCGTTGCGCTGAGTGTGATGACCGGAGTCATGACCTTTGCGCAGTTCGGCGCGGGAGTTGTCGGCATGCGGTACAGCATGCTTTCCATTGCCGTGTCCGGGGAAGTGCTCAAAATTACCGGTGTCTTTATCCTCATTTTCACCAAGTCCGTGCCGGTTATTTTTCTGTCCATGGTCATTCTTGGTATGGGCTTTGGCGCCGCCATGGTTGCCACAATGAATATCTTTCCGAATTACTTCGGCCTGTCAAACTATCCGAAGATCATGGGTTTCGCCCGGCTGTTTTGGGCCTTGGTCGGCGGCATGGGAGCCCCGCTTGCGGGATACATCCGCGATACGACCGGCAGCTACCTTCCGGCATTCCAGATGGCAACGATGATTTTCGTATTAGGCCTGGCATGCCTCGTCTTTGCCAAGCCACCCGTGCATCCTTCCTTAAAAGAGACCGAACCTGCCGAAGTTTATGCCGGCGCCTCCTGATTGAAACGGAAGTGAATTTATACAAGCGTGTAAATTTCATTGACTTCAAACATCCACGTTCCTAGATTTTAAATCTGTCGCTTTCTCCGGCTTCATCTGCATTTCTGCAGGGTTGCGCAAAGTGAAGGAGTATGGGGGTTCCATGGACCGAGGAATAAAATCAAAAATCCTATTGTTTTCGATCCCTCTCTTGTTGCTTTCAGGCATGATGGCAGATTCCCAGGCGCCTGAGCGTGTCGCCCGGATCCCCGGCATCAATCCCGGCCCATGCAATCCGGGGCCTGAAGAAAGGCCATGGCTCAATCCGAGTCAGACTCCGGGTTGCCGCGCCCTCGAAGCGATTGCCGGCATGAGCCTGGAAGAAAAGTTGGCTGAACTCGGCGGCATAAGCGGACGCAGCGCCAACAAGCGGCTCGGCTTGATTTCAGGCGGGGGATCGGACGGCCCCAACGGAATCGCAACCATGGGATCCGGCCCGCCGCAGGCGCGGGGGAAAAATGTTACAGCTTTTGCGAACGCGGTGACTCTGGCTGCAACCTGGAACAGAGAACTTGCAAGCCAGTACGGCAAAGCCCTGGGTGAGGAATTTGTGGGCAAGGGCTCCAACTCCGTTCTGGGACCCACGATCAATATCATGCGGACCTAGCATTGGGGGCGCAACGGGGAGACTTTCAGTGAAGATCCCTATCTGACTGCCGAATTTGCTGTCGCAGAAATCAAGGCGCTTAACGAAAAGAAGGTTCTGACGGTCCTGAAGCATTATGCCGGCAACAATCAGGAAAATACGCGCTGCGGTGTTTTACCGGATAACGCCGGCATCGACGCCAGGATCTCTGAAAAGACGCTGCACGAGATTTATCTGCCTGGCTTTAAAGCTTCCGTTGAAAGAGCGGGCACGGGCGGCATCATGTGCTCGTACAACCAGGTGAACGGGAAGTTTTCCTGCAATAATTCGGAGCTGCTTGGTTATTTGCGTGAATGGGGTTTCGACGGGTTCATTGCTCCGGATGCCGCGTTCGCTCAGCGCGACCCGCTCACGGCCGCCCTTGCCGGGGTGACGCGTGTCGGTGGAAGGGATATTGGAAATTTTATCCGAGAGCAAAAGCTTCAAATCAGCGATCTCGACCGGATGCTTTACTACAATTTGACTCCCTATTTTCGGTTGGGCATTTATGATTCTCCTTCGACGGGAAAGCCTGATGCGGACGTATCCACTCCCGAACATCAAGCTCTGGCACGCAGGATTGCTGAAGAAGGAGCAGTGCTGTTGAAAAATAAGGCGAACGTGCTGCCGATCGATTCCACAAGGGTGAAATCCATCGCGGTCATTGGCGATGATGCCGGCCCGCATGTCACTTTCGGTCTGAACGGCAGCGCTCATGTGTATGCGACCCGATCCAGCGTTCCTGTGGAGGCGATCACGGCACGCACGGGCAACAGCATCAAGGTGAACTATGCTCCTGGCACGGTAGGAATTGGCCCGCTGCCGCCTGTCCCCGCGGACGTGCTGCGGCCGGCTCCCGGCGAAGGGAAGGGAATTTTCGCGCGTTACTTTAACAGCGCCGATTCAAACGGTATTCCTGTCGTGTCGCGAGTCGAGCAGGGTGTCAATGACATTAGCAGCCCGCCGGCCGAGTTTTACACAGTCCTGGGATTGCCGGCGCCGGCTGTCCGCGGTGCGAACCCAACCGCGGCCGCGCCGCCCTCAAATGCTGCTGCTGGTCAGACTGCTGTTCCAGGCGCGACTGGACCTTCTCCCGGTTCTCCTCCGACAGGTGGAATGGTGCGCCGCGTCTGGTCTGCCCGTTGGACCGGCACCCTGAAGCCCCCTTCAACCGGCGCCTACCTGTTTTCCGTGACTGGTTCCGGCACAGCCCAGCTCTATGTCGATCATCAATTGGTAACGACCATGATGCGGGCCGATTTTGGACAAACAGTGCAAGGCACCACAAACTTGAGGGCAGGGAAGCCGGTTCCACTAGAGCTAAAATATTCCAATGCCTCAATGATCATGGGGCCGGGGCTGGTGCTTGGATGGCAGCCTCCGGATCCTGACATGCTGGTTAGGGCTGTGAATGCAGCGAAGCAGTCCGATGTCGCAGTTGTATTCGTGGCTGAACAAATGGGGGAAGGCCAGGACAAAATCAGGCTTGCATTGCCTGGAGATCAGGACAGCCTTGTTCTGGCAATAGCTCAAGCGAACCCGCGGACCATCGTTGTTCTTCACAACTCCAATCCGGTTTCCATGCCTTGGCTGGATAAGGTAGCCGCGGTGATCGAAGCTTTCTATCCCGGACAGGAGGCCGGCAGCTCGATAGCTCAATTGCTGTTCGGCGATGCCAATCCCTCCGGAAAATTGGCCATGACTTTCCCCGCAAATGAGCAGCAGGGGCCAGGCGCGTTCTTCCTCGACTATCCTGGGGATGGCATGACGGTCAACTACACGGAGGGCGTTCTCGTCGGCTATCGCTGGTATGACGCCAAATATCAGGAACCGCTTTTCCCGTTTGGATACGGCCTTTCTTACACCACGTTCCGTTACAGCGATCTTCAGGTGGAACAGACGGGAGGAGAACAAGTGACTGTCAAAATGCGAGTCACAAATTCGGGCGGGCGTGAAGGGGCGGAAGTCGTTCAGCTCTATATTGGCAGTCCGGCTGCAGCCGAAGAGCCTCCAAAACAGCTGAAGGGCTTCGAGAAAATTGTTTTGAGGCCTGGAGAAAGCCAGCCGGTAATCATGCAGCTTGACAGGAACAGCCTTGCGGCCTGGGATTCCGAGAGCCACGTGTGGAAAGTATATCCGGGAATTTATTCAGTGATGGCGGGCAGCTCTTCGCGCAACATTCGCCTGAGGGGTACCTTCATGATCAGTCGATAATCGACAGCAGTGCCGGCAGCGTGTCGCCGACCTAAAGTGGGGACACTCCCCTTTTCGCCCAAGCAATATTGGTCGCAGCGAAAACTAAAATGGCGAAAAGGAAAGCGTCCGCGAGAAATTCAGGAGACCATATAAAATCAGACAGACGAGGGTTTTTTCAAATGATCGGAGCAGCCGGCGCTGCCCTCCGTGTGACCAAACACCGTCGCAGTTCTCAGGCAGGCTCCCGGCTTGTTATTGTGTATCGCGGGGGCAAGCGGCCGCTCGCCCCCACGCATCCTGCATCGTTTCTCGACAATTCAATCATTAGGAACTATGATGGCCGAAAAAGGAGGAACAGCGATGGATCTCATTCAAATAGCAAAGGCCAATACAACGCGAAGAGGATTTGTGAAGGACTTGGCGGCCGGTACCGCTGGAATTGCCGTCGCAGGCGCGCTGCGGGCAGCCCTGACTCCGTCGGACAGTGGACTGATTGCCGCGCCGAAACCCGTCATGCAGGCTGCGGCGAAAGAGTCGAAATACCGGAAGTATTTCACCACGGAGCTCACGCCGGAGGAATCTGAGATCGGATTTGGAGCGATGAAAAACATGTTTATGGTGTTTTGCGACGGCGACATCATTGAAGGATGTCATTTCTTTTCGGCTATGTTGATGGGGGAATCCGCGGCGAAGATCGCCGGTCACGGGCCGCACAAGCATCGGGATCCGGAAGTCCTGGTTGCATTGGGCACCGATCCGGATCATCCACAGGAGCTGGGAGCCGAGTACGAAATCTTCATGGGGCCGGAGATGGAAAAGCACGTCGTCAACAAGCCCTCGCTCGTCTTCATTCCGGGCAATTTCATCCATTGCCCGTTCCGGGTTACAAAGGTGACTCGACCGTTCATTTTTATTGAGGCACAGTATTCGCCCAAGGATGTGGAGACCTCGTTGCGGGATTTGGTTCCCGCCAATATGCGGGACAAATATATTTTTATCGATTCCGACGGCTCGTCCGAGAAAGGGAAGGCGAAGCCGCAGAGCAAAATGCCTCCTTCGTCACCTAAATGACAACACATCCGTAATGCACGATCACTCGCTCCCGGGTTTATGCCGATTTATGAATTTCCTCGTTTTGGAGAAGACAGCAGCCGGAAGCCAGAAGTCGTTCTTGTCCTCTTCTGGCTTCTTGCTTCTGGCTCCTCTTGCCGAATAGAATTAAAAAATGGACCAACTTGATCAGTATCTTGAGGCAACGGAAATCATTGACTGCAATCATCCGGAGATCCGGGCTTTTGCCCAGGAGACGCTCGGCACCTGCAGCAACGCGGTGGATAAAGCCGTGCGCCTGTATTATGCCGTGCGGGACTGCATCTGGTACGACCCCTATCATCCGTTTTTCCTCCCTGAGCATTACCGGGCTAGCAATATCTTGAAAGGCGGCCGCGGTTTTTGTATTCCGAAAGCCTCGCTGCTTTGCGCGCTGGGCAGAGCAAGTGGAATCCCTTCCCGCGCCGGTTTTGCGACCGTACGCAATCATCTTGCAACGAGGCAGTTGCTGGAATTTCTCGGCTCGGACATTTTCGCCTACCATGCTTTTGCCGAGTTTTTCCTGGAAGGTAAGTGGGTGAAGGCGACACCGGCTTTTAACAAGGAGCTCTGCCGGAGACACGGCGTGGCGCCGCTTGAATTCAACGGCAGGGAGGATTCGATTTTCCAGCCCTACAATTCCGAGAACCGGAAATTCATGGAGTATCTCGAATTTCACGGAAGTTTTGCGGATATTCCAGTGGCTCAAATCGTGACTGCTTTTGAAAAAACCTATGGCCGTGAGCGCGTTCAGGGATGGATCGAAAGCTATGAAAAGAACGGAAACATCCGGCGAGCCCGCTTCGACACCGAAGACGTCGTTTAACCACCGAAGACGCGAAACTGCCGGTATTTGGAATTAAATGGGGACGCGGAGTGCAATGAGAGTTTCACTCACTTCTCAGCGCTCTCCGCGTCTCCGCGTGATTTTGTCCTACTTCTTTGGATCCACGAGCGCCTGGTAGATCAACGTGCGTGATAGGTCCTCCATATTTGGCGCCCCGGCCGCGGTCGGCATTCGCTGAATCATTCCGACAAAAACCAGGTCATTCGCCGGATCGATCCAGAACCAGGTTCCGGCAGCGCCATCCCACAAATAAGTCCCCTGACCGGCGGTGCTGCCGAACTTCGCCGGGTTTTCGAACACGGCAAAGTCATATCCAAAGCCAAGGCCCGGCTGCATGGTGTAGAACCCAATCCCGAACTTGCCTGTCATCAGACGTTCCGGGAGGTGATTAACGCGCATCAAAGCGACAGTGCTTGGCGAGAGGATGCGCACTCCATTGAGTTCGCCGCCGTTCAGCAGCATCTGAGCGAAGCGCAAATAATCTTCAGCGGTGGAATAGAGGCCTCCTCCGCCGGAAGGGAGTCCGGGAACTTTCGTGACATTGGGATCGCGGGGCAGAGCTGTCAATCCGGGGCTCTTCGCATCGGTCGTGTAAATGGTCGCCAGCCGTGCAAGTTTTTCTGCAGGGATGAAGAAGCCGCTGTCTTTCATCCCGAGCGGGACAAAGATGCGCTCGCGCACGAAGTCGGGAAACGACTTGCCCGAGAGCTTTTCTACCAGGTAACCCTGAACGTCCACGGAGACACTGTAAATCCATCCTTCGCCGGGCTGATATACCAGCGGAAGTTTGGCGAGGCGGTCGATGAATTCCTTTAGCGATCCGGCCTGCAGTGGGTTGGACTCCTGATACATTTTATCTACGGGCGTGTTGCCGAAAACGCCGTATGTAAAACCTGCGGTGTGCGACATCAGTTCGCCGATAGTCGGCGAGTGTGCAGGTGCTTCGAGTTTGAGTTTCCCCTCCACGTCTACACCCGAGTAGACGCGGAGATTTGCGAACTCAGGGATATATTTCGCGATGGGATCGTTTGGCCTCCATTTACCTTCTTCATAGAGGATCATCATCGCCACGCCGGTGATCGGCTTGGTCATCGAGTAGATGCGAAAGATCGTGTTTTGCTGCATCGGCTTGGACTCTGCAATGTCGCGCAGGCCAAAGGTCTTTTGCCGGACCAGCTTTCCATGACGTGCAACCATGGTGACAATGCCGGCCAGTTGCCTGGAATCGACCATGGCCTGCATCGCCTCATCCAAACGTTTCAGCCGCTCCGCTGAAAAGCCCACAGTCTCCGGCTTTGCCTCCGGAAGCGGACCGGTTTGAGAATAGATGCTGCCGATCGCAATCAAAAATGCGAGTGAGATTACAAAAACCAAACGACAATTACGCATGGTATCCATTCTCCCCTGTCATAGGCACTGCTGATTTGACCTCAATAGTCACATTGGTTCCTTATGTTTCATGAGCCGATCGATGTTTTCCCTATGTCTGAAAAACATCAGAAGCGCTGCAATCCAGGCCGCTCCGATGATTTCCGGAGCAAGTCTGCATATTCCCGCCATGATGGCTATGGTAAGACCTAATGCAAGAGAACGGGGCGACACAATCGAAGTGACGAGGCGCAGAGCATAATAAACTCCGATCGCTACAATTACGGCTACGGGGGCAAGCAATAAAAATGCTCCGATGGTTGTATTCACTCCTTTCCCTCCGCGAAATCCTAGGAATGGGCTGAAGTCGTGTCCTAAAATGGCGGCCAGGGCAATCGCCGAAGAAAGAAGCGCTTTCCCGCTGCTCAAATCAAAATACCGGATGAGCATCAGGCCAAGAGCGACCGGGATCAATCCCTTCAGAATATCGATGATTTGGGTGACCAAAGATAACTTTGTACCGGCAACTCTTTTCACATTTGTGGATCCGATATTTCCGCTTCCAGCATCACGGATATCCTGATGTTGAACGAATTTCAGCAAAAGGTATCCCGTGGGAATGGCTCCACAGAAGAAGGAAAACAACAGCGAGCCGGCAATTGCGAGCAGGCAGGAATGGGAAATCATTTGTGTCGGGTCCACATTTTTTCCCCTGTTTCTATCTTTTCACAAATGACGAAAACAAACCACGGATTATCACGGAATATGAATCCGTGAAATCTGTGGAATCCGTGGCGTTTTTGCTTTTATCGTTTGCCGGAATACAGGGGAGCGAAATGAAAATCGTACTGCCTGCCGGCAATATAGCAAAGGGCTGCAGAGATTAGCAGCGGGATGGATAATAAAGCCAGCATCGTCGCCATCGGCAGCTGCGTCGCGAGAAGCTTGCCGCCTAAATAGGGTCCGGTCATCGCGCCGATCCTGCCCACAGCAATCGCAGTGCCTGCTCCCTGGTTCCTGCAGTTGGGCGGATACACGATAGGAGCCAGGATCGTAACATCCATGTGTCCGGAATTGATAAAGAACGCGCTGGCAAAAAGCAGGGCGATAAAACCAATAGGACCCAGGCCGCCCATGAAGACGACGCACGCGGTGGAAATGATATACAGGACCGCACCCCATCGAAATCCGACTTTGTCAAAATAAAAACCGCTCAATAAACATCCGATTGCGACCAATATCCCGTTGGTTCCCGTGATAAAGGCTGCGGTCGATGCCGTGAAACCCTTTACCACCAGCAGCTGCGGGGCCCATGAGCCAATAAAGAAAACGGCGATCGAACTGATCAGGTAATAGGACCAGACAACCGGAGTGACCCAAACCAACCTGCCGGAAAAGAGTTCCTGTGTGGATGATTTGACCTTATCTGAATCCGCGGAGACGAATCGAGAATCCGCGCCGATCTGAATGCGGGGCTGGATTCTTCGAAGCAACTGAACGAGAGATGCTTTCTTTTTATCCGTGTTGCATCTGGCCGCAAGCCACCGTGCAGATTCCGGAAGCTTCAAGGCCAGAGTTAAAATCGCTAAAATAGGGGCAAAGAAGCCGACAAGAAACAAAGGACGCCATCCGATGCGCCGTAACATAAAACC
>JBEKKY010000015.1:0-23247 GCA_050010475.1 Acidobacteriota bacterium
GCGAGCCGGGCCATCCGGACTTCAGTGTAACGCATGGCTGCGGCGTTATCCCCATCCACCGAACCAAAGTTCCCCTGGCCGTCGACCAGCGGGTACCGCGAAGAAAAATCCTGGGCCAGGCGAACGATGGTGTCATATACGGCGGTGTCCCCGTGCGGATGATATTTACCGATGACGTCGCCAACGATGCGCGCCGATTTCTTGTAGGCCTTGTTGTACGTGTTCCCCAGGTCGTGCATCGCGTAGAGCACGCGCCTGTGAACGGGCTTCAGCCCGTCGCGCGCATCCGGCAGGGCTCTGCCGATGATCACGCTCATGGCGTAGTCCAGGTAGGACTTTCGCATTTCGTCGATTATGTTGACCGGGATCTGTTCTAGAGCTTCATCCATGATAGCGGCAATTGAATCCTAAATATCGAGGTTCCGAACGTTCAGTGCATTATCCGCGATGAAGCGACGCCTGGGTTCAACCGCGTCGCCCATGAGGATGGTGAAAATGACGTCTGTCTGAACCGCATCATCGATCGACACCTTCAGCAGCGTGCGGGTTTCGGGATTCATGGTCGTTTCCCACAGCTGCGCGGGATTCATTTCTCCCAACCCCTTATAGCGCTGCATGCTCAGGTCCTTTTTCCCCAGCGCCAGAAGATACTTCAGCAACTCCTCCACAGAAGGGACCCCGACCGAGCTCCCGTTCTCTTTCACGATCAAAGGCGGTTTTGCCAGAGGAATCATTTCGGCGTAGCGCTCAAAGAGCCGCTGCCACTCCACGGAAGAAAGGAAATCCCAGTTTAGGACAACCCTGTTGCCGCTGGTCCTGTTTTCGACCACGAGATAATAGAGCCCGTGCTCTTCGTCCGACTCAACAGTGGTCTCATAGTCGATATCCTTGAGAACCGGCTTCAATTCCATCAGCATTTCCTTGTCGCTGAACAGCTGCTTGAGCGTGACACCGATGCTGAAGAAACCTCCTTCACCCGCGATAGACAGGAGGAGCCGGTCCAGCAGGCGCTTGTCCTGCAGCCTGCGGTTGAGTTTCTCGTAAACGGTCGTGTAGTCATGCACGCACTGCATCAGTTTGATCAGCTGCGGCCCGCTATACTGTTTCCCTGTTTTCTCTACCGTGACGACCACGCCATCCGTGGCCCGCTGCATCAGGTAGTCCTCCATCTCCCGCTCATTTTTCAGGTACCGGAGAGATTTCCCGTGCTTCACACCATAGAGGGGAGGTTGGGCGATGTATATGTGACCACCCTCGACCAGCTCTAGCATCTGTCTGTAGAAAAAGGTAAGGAGAAGCGTGCGGATGTGGGATCCATCCACGTCCGCATCCGTCATAATGATAATGCGGTTGTAGCGCAGCTTGTCCGCTGCAAAATCTTCCTTTCCAATTCCGGTTCCGAAGGCGGAAATCATGGTGGCAATTTCCGCGTTGCCGAGCATCTTGTCGAAACGTGCTTTCTCCACGTTCAGGATTTTGCCTCTGAGGGGGAGGATCGCCTGAAATTTGCGGTCGCGTCCCTGTTTTGCCGAGCCGCCGGCACTATCCCCCTCTACGATAAAGATCTCACAGAACGCCGGATCCCTCTCCTGGCAATCCGCAAGCTTTCCCGGAAGCAGAGCCGTATCCAGCGCGCCCTTGCGTCGCGTCAGATCGCGCGCTTTGCGCGCCGCCTCCCGGGCCCGGGCCGCTTCGATGGCTTTGGTCAATATCCTGCGGGCAGTGGGAGGATTTTGCTCCAGGAACGCTCCCAGGCTCTCGTTGACGGCAGCTTCAACAGAGCCTTTGACCTCGCTGTTCCCAAGTTTTGTTTTCGTCTGTCCTTCAAACTGGGGATTCCTGAGCTTGACGCTGACGACGGCCACCAGTCCTTCACGAACATCTTCACCGGTCGGATTTTCTTTCAGATCTTTCAACAAGTCCTGAGCTTGCGCATAGGAATTGATCGTGCGCGTCAGCGCGGATTTGAATCCCGACAGGTGGCTTCCCCCCTCGTGGGTATTGATGTTGTTTGCAAAGGAGAAGACCGTCTCGCTATAACCGTCGTTGTACTGCATCGCGACTTCCACGACGACTTCTTCTTTTCTGGTTTCAAAATAAATGGGTTTGGGATGGAGGACGTTTTTGTTCTTGTTCAGGTACTCGACAAACGAAGCGATTCCTCCTTCGTATTTGAACTCCTCGCGGCGATCGGAACGCAAATCCTCGAGAACGATTTCCAGCCCTTTGTTCAGGAATGAAAGCTCGCGGAGCCTGGCGGCAACGGTGTCGTAGCTGAATTCGAGCGACTCGAAAATTTCACTGTCCGGCAAAAATGTAATTTTTGTGCCGCGCCGCTTCGTGGTGCCGGTCTTCCGGAACTCCGTTACCGGTTTCCCTCGCTCATAGCTCTGCTCGTAAACGTTTCCGCCCCTCCAGATTTCCAGATCAAGGCGCATGCTTAAAGCGTTGACAACAGAGACGCCGACCCCGTGCAACCCGCCGGAAACTTTGTAGGAATCATTATCAAACTTTCCACCCGCATGCAGCACCGTCATGACCACCTCGGCGGCCGACTTCTGCGCCTGCTCATGAAAGTCCGTCGGAATACCGCGGCCGTTGTCGATCACGGTGACACTGTTGTCTATATGGATGGTTACCTCTACTCGGTTGCAGTAACCGTTGAGCGCTTCATCGACTGAATTATCGACAACCTCATAAACCAGGTGGTGCAATCCTTCGACACCGGTCGACCCGACGTACATGGCAGGGCGCATCCGGACGGCTTCCAAGCCCGCCAACACCTTGATCTTATCCGCCCCGTAATCTTCTTCTATGGGCGCTGCCTCGGGCACACGAGTGTCCCTTTCCCCTTGTGAAAGAATATCTTCATTCATGCCGGAATTTCTTCACTTTTTATGAGATTCGATCGATCTGGAAAAAGCTACAAACTATTTATTTCCAATAAATTATTTTGCTCGCCAAAACAATGAAAGTATACCACAAGGAGGCGTTGAAGCGGAGCGAAATTCTTCGCATTGTTGGCACTATAAGTTATTAAATTTAAAATGTTTATGAGCGCTGTGGATTCGCGATTTACGCGGGAGGTTTCACGATGGGAAAAAGGCCTGCTTTGGATTGGAAATCATCCATCGTCCATCGCTAATTCGTCGTATGAACAGCACCGGAGTGGACAGAAAACAATCGGGTGTGTTTTGGCAGAGAGGACAGAAGAAATTCTTTTGCGGAGGTCAGAAAAACCTGCGTTCTCTCTGAAAGATAATTAAAAAACGCCTGCAGCCGCTGAAGGTCCAGTTCGGCTTCCGCATCATCGACAAGAAAAATCGGATAGTGCCCGTGGATTCTGCGGTGGATTTCCATTTGAGAAAAATACAGCGAGAGCAGATTGGAACGCTGCTGGCCTGCTGAACCGAAATCGGCCAGAGACTTGCCGTCGACGTAAAGCTTGAGTTCGTCCCGATGGGGCCCGACCGAAGTGAACCCGGTTCGCAGATCAGTAGCCCGCGTCTGCAGGAGGCGCTCTCGAAATCGCTGCTCGATTCCCGATACATCGGAATCATCCGCGGGAACCGTTGGGACGTAATGCATCTTCAGCTTTTCCGCGCTGAATAATCCCTGGGGCAGTTCCTCCTTCATCATTTCCGTGTAGCGCAGGCGATTCCAGAGGATTCTGGCTCCCGGCCCGGCCAGCGCCTCATCCCAGCTGTCGAGCAGATTTTCGTCCATCGTGCCCCGCCCGTCGCGCAAGGACGACAGGATCCCGTTTCGCTGCTTTAGTGTTCTCCCGTAAGCCGCCAGTTGCTTGACGTGGCCGGGGTAGAGGGAAACCATCGCTCGATCAAGGAATGCCCTGCGATCTGCCGGCCCTCCGCGGACCACATTGAGGTGCTCGTGCGTGAAGGCAAGAAGGTGCAGGTTGCCGACAAAATCCTCCAGGGGAACAGGTTTGCCGAGCAGGAAGAGTCTTTTTCCCTCAGCCGTGATCGAAATTTTCAGGCTGCGCTTCAATTCTCCGTGTTCTACGGCGCCTTCTATCAAGCATTCTCGCCGCCCGTGCAGAATGCAGTCCTTGGGGATTGCAGTGCGAAAGCTCTTGCCGTAGCCAAGCAGATAAATTGATTCCAGAATATTGGTTTTCCCTTGGCCATTCCCGCCGGAAAGCAGATTGGTTCCGGGCGAGGGAACGATTTCCACTTCCTCGATGTTCCGATAATTGAATAGACGTAGTTTAGTAAGTTGCATTTCGGATTGCGGGTTTCGGATTGCGGATTCTCGGAAAGAGGATGGCCTGAAATCCGCAATCCACAATCCAAAATTAAAACTTCATCGGCATCACGACGTAGCGATAATCAAGATCGGAAGGTCCGACGGGCCGAAGCAGTCCCTGCGTCTCGGAATCCCTGAGGGCAATCGAAACCGAGTCTGTAGAGCAGACTCCGATGAAATCCAGCAGGTATTGCGGATTAAATCCGATATCGATGACCTCTCCTTCAAATTCTATGGGGACCATCTCCCTTGCTTCACCCGCCTCGGCAGAACTGGCCGTTAATTCGAGCGCGCCTGTCTTGAACGAAAGCCGGATTGCCCTCAGCTTCTCATCCGACATAATGGCGGCTCTTCGAATTCCATCCCCAAGCGCTTTCGTGGAAGACACGATAAATTTGTCGTTCTCACGGGGTACTACCAGTTCGTAATTGGGGAATTGGCCGGCAAGGATTCTGGACACAAGGCGCTTGCCTCCAACGGCAAAAAATAGGTGATTTTCATCTCGGCCGAACTCAACCATCGAATCCTGTTCACCGATCAATTTCTGGATTTCCACCAGTGTTTTCCTGGGAATCAGAGCCCGCACTTCCAGATCCACTCCCGGCATGTCCATGCTCTTGCTCACCAGCGCCAAGCGGTGTCCGTCGGTGGCTACCATTCGGATTTCCTTGGGAAACAAGGCAAGCAGCGCGCCATTGAGAGAATAGCGGGACTCCTCCTGCGTAATGGCAAACATCGTGCGCTGAATCATGTTTCTCAATACTACGCCGGGAATCTGCGCTGTGGCAGGCGCCGTCTCAGGAATCGAGGGAAAGTTCTCCTTGGGAAGAGCGACGATTTTGTATTGCGAGTTTCCTGAGTGCAGTTCTACCCAATCATTTTCCAGGAGTGAAAAATCGATTTCGGCGCCGTCAGGAAGAAGCCGGACGATGTCAAATAACCGCCGGGCAGAAATCGTCGTTGTCCCCTCAGCGGAGACGGAAGCTGGACAGCCGCACCGGATTGTCACATCGAGATCGGTTGCGACGATATCGAGATGTCCGCCCGCAGCCTCCAAAAGTATGTTCGAGAGGATGGGAATCGTGCTTTTTTTCTCAATGACACCTTGGACCAAATTGAGTTCATTCAACAGAGAGTTCCTGGTAACTGTGAATTTCATGAATGACGCTCCTTGGAGGAAAGAAGAGACCGTGACACTCGAACAATCGATTATACCTCGTCCCCAGTTTTGCACTTCAGGAAAAAAGGCGATGCCTGTCGATTGTTTTTCCTGATTTCCTAGGTTCTCTTATGAATATATTACCTAGCAGTAGTAGTAGGGGGTGTGGATTTGTGGAAAACTGCCCTAACCCCAGCCTCGAAGTCGGGATCGGCGGTGAAATATAAATGGCTGGCGGTGTGAAAAGGACCGGTATTCTGTGGAAGGTTTTTCGTGCTCCAAGATCCACAGGGAAGCAAAGCAGCCTGTCTTTGCATAAGTGCAGTAATTGTCGCCGATCGGGGATTTAACCTGTGGATATCCCATTTGAAAACTCACTGAGAGACTTTGAGATTAACCTCAAAGTCTTTAAGACTCGAAGTGAAAAAAAACTCCAGCTCGGGAGATTTTGGAAGATAAGAACTGGGGGCTCGATTCTGTCGATTTTCTTGGGCCCCCGGACCATGGTGCCGAAACACGATCGGAAACGTTTCTAGCGCAGTGATTTCATGATTGTATTCACTGCAGCGGAAATTTCGGAGTTGTTTTTTCTAAGTGCATCGATCTTGCGGACGGAATGAAGGACGGTCGTATGGTGCTTTCCCCCGAAATCTCTTCCGATCTGCGGCAGGGATTGGCTCGTAAGTTCTTTGCAGAGGTACATTGCGATTTGCCTCGGAACCGCAATGGGCCGCGAGTTGTTTTTGGTTTTCAGCTGCGCGGGTTTCAGGGAGAAGAACGATGCGACGGCGCGAAGAACGGCGTCGGATGATATGGCCGGATGCTCGTCGGTGGTAAAGCCTCTTAGAACATCTTTGGCATAAGCGACATCGACATCCGCCACATCAATGCCGTCCAGCGAAGCCCGAGCGCTCAACCGGTTCAATGCTCCCTCGAGCTCCCGTACATTGGAGCGGATCCCGCCTGCAATGTAAATGGCGACTTCGTCTTGAAGCTTGACGGAATCAGATTCCGCTTTTTTTCGCAGAATAGCCAGTTTGGTTTCGAGATCCGGCGGCTGAATATCCGCAATCAAGCCCCACTCGAAACGCGAATGCAGCCTTTCTTCGAGGGTGGGAATCCGTTTGGGCGGGCAATCGCTTGTGATCACGATCTGCTTCTGAGCGTCGTACAAGGCGTTGAATGTGTGGAAGAACTCTTCCTGCGTGCGTTCCTTTCCTGCAATGAATTGAATGTCGTCCATCAACAGGACGTCGATGTTGCGGTACTTCTGGCGGAACTGAATGGTTCGCTCGTACCGGATGGCATTGACCAGCTCGTTCATGAACCTTTCCGAAGACATGTAGGTCATTCGGACGCTTTTGTTCCGCTTTTGAATGAGGTTGCCGATCGCGTGTATTAAATGCGTTTTTCCCAGCCCGACGCCACCGTAGATATAAAGCGGGTTGTACGCCTTCGAAGGGCGTTCTGCCACGGCCAGGGCAGCGGCCCGCGCAAGCTGGTTGCTGGTTCCCACCACGAAGGTATCAAAGGTATATTTCGGGATCAGCAGCGGCAGGGAATCCGATTGGAGTGGGGCCGGCACGGAGGAGCCCGAGTCGGGGGGCGCCGCCTCCACGGAGACTTGTAGTTGCAAGGAAGATTTGGCGATTTCCGCTGCTGTGCGCAGGAGAAGATCGGAATAATTTTCGAGCAGGCAGCTTTTGAAAACCTCTGTCGGAACCGTCAGACGCAACACGCCGTTTTCACGTCCCTGATAGGAAAGCGGCTTGAACCAGGTGTCAAAGCATTGACTGTTTAGCTGCTTTTGGAGAGCGGAAAGGACGTGGTGCCAGAAATCCATAGCCGATAACCCGGCGCTAAAATGTCAGCCGCCAGAATCCAAAGTTTTCCACAGGAATTTCCACAGCTGTGGAAAACACAAATACCCTTACAACAGCAAAGACTCCGGTCTTTCTTGCTGCCCCCGAAAGTCTGAATGTCAGGATTTCGCGTGACTTCGCGTATTATACACTCAACAACGGCGGTGAAAGTAGCACACGCGATTCAATACATTCAACAAAAAAATAGCAATTTTTTAATTTTTAAAAATTTGAAAAAAAGCCCGTAACTACGCGGGTTTCAGGCCTATTCCAGCACAAAAACGCCTAAAACAAAGGGGACCAATGGGACCTGAAATATGAAATTTCCTAACAAAACATTTGTAGGAAATTTGATACATATTGGAGCTTCCGCGCTCCTTCCTCCGGGAAAGGCCCATTGCATGTGCCCAAAGGAATATACGTACCGGGCTTGAGTAATACTAGCGACATAGTATTACGGGTCTGCACGAATCAAATGCGAGGAGAATCTCAGTAAATACGCGGAAACGAGGGTTAAAGTTTTCTAAAATGGGGAAGCAATCGTTGGTAGGTAACTGGAAGTTCCTCAGGCAGGACGCGGGTCTCACCTATCACAGAAACAAAATTCGAATCTCCAACCCAGCGGGGGAGCACGTGCATGTGCAGGTGGTGTTCGACTCCTGCACCCGCCGAACGACCGAGATTGAATCCGAGATTGTAACCATCGGGATGATACTCCCACCGCAGCGCGCTCTGGCAGAGCCGGCTCACTTCGATCATCTCATGCAGCTCATCGGAGGTTGCATCTTCGAGAAGGGAAACGTGCCGGTTTGCGACGCACATCATGTGGCCTGTCGTGTAAGGGAAAAGATTCAGAAGGACAAAAGAGTGCTTGCCGCGAAAGAGCACAAAATTCTCGACGTCCCTGCTCTCCGGCAGGATGCCGCAAAAAACGCACGATACCGCCTGATCGGCGCTACGGATGTACTCGAAGCGCCATGGAGTCCAGAGTCGGTCCATTAGAGGTTAACGAGGTCCTTGATTTCCTTGCCAGGCTTGAAATAAGGCACCTGCTTGGCCGGGACGCTGACGCCGGTGCCTGTTTTGGGATTCCTGCCTTGGCGGGAGGAGCGATTGCGAATGCGGAAGGAGCCGAAACCGCGCAACTCTATTTTTTCGCCGCGCTGGAGGGATTCGGTGATGCTGTCCAAGACTGTCTGGACGATCACTTCCGCATCCTTCTTGGTCAGTTCCGATTCGTTGGCGACTTCTTCGACTAGTTCTGCTTTTGTCATGGCTTTCTGTCTCCCTATTTCCAGAGGTATTCAAACCGGATATGAGCTTCGGAACGGTCGGGGCTGATCGACAGCGCGGAGCGGGAATCCCCGAGAAGAAGCTCGAGAATAGAAAAACCTTTTTTCGCAGGGCTCACCACTTTGGGAGAGCCCGTAATTCCGGCCAGCTTAGCGGCTTCAGTAATTGCGTCCTGATACGTCCCGATCTCATCCACCAGTCCGTCCGATTTGGCTTCCTGTCCCGTGTAGACCCGGCCGTCGGCGAGCTTGCGAACGTCCGCCTCTTTCATTTTGCGGCTGCCGGCGACGGCGGAAACGAACTGGTTATACATATTGCTGATGAGATTCTGAAAATAAGCCTTTTCCTCTTCGGTCAGTGGGCGGGTTCCGGAACCCGCATCTTTGAAGGCGCCGCTCTTGATCACCACACTCTCCAGTTTTGCCCACCGGAGCAGGTCGCCGTAATTGTACCATTCGGCGATCACTCCGATGCTTCCCGTGATGGTTCCGGGATTGGCAAAAATCTTATCGGCTGCGCACGCGACATAGTATCCGCCCGAGGCGGCGACGGATCCCATGCTCACCACCACCTTCTTTTTGGACTCGGCGCGGAATTTTTTAATCGCTTCGTAGATTTCCTGGGAGGCGGCGACCCCCCCGCCGGGGCTGTCGATGCGGATGACGACGGCGCGGTACCGGTTGCCGTAATCTTTCAGCTGATCAACAAATTCCTTGGAGTCGGAGATCACCCCATCCAGTTCCAGTGCGGCCACCTGATTGCCGGAAAGACTCAGTCCGGGAGAGCTTTCATCCGAGAAGTAAACGGCCAAAGCGATTAGACAAAGGATGAAAAAGATGAAAGCTCCCCCGCCCAATGTGATCCAGAGCAACAGATTTGAACGTTTTTGCGGCATCTCCAATTTCGAGCTTAGAGCGTCCAGCTATTCATTTTCAGGCTTCTTGAAACGCTGCAGCTGCTCGCCCAGGCGCTCTCCCATTGAGGCATTCCCCGAATCGGCGGAAGCCAGGTAAGAAGTAAATTCGAGCCTCGGTTCGTCCTCTTTCATTGCCTTGAGACTCAACCCAATCTTTTTTTCCTGCAGGTTCAGCTTGATGACCCTCATCTCGATTTCCTGCCCGATGTTGAGAAATTCGGTCGGTTTTTCCACATGCTTCTCATCGAGCTCGGAAACGTGACACAAACCTTCGATCCCTTCTTCCAGTTCGACAAAAGCGCCGAAGTTCGTCATTCGAACGACCTTGCCGCGCACGGCTTCGCCCAGCTGATGACGGCTGAACCAGTCTTCCCAACGGTCCGGTTCCAGCTGCTTGATGCCGAGAGAAAGTTTCTGGTTGGCTGCATCGATGCTGAGAACCACGGCCTGAACCTCGTCTCCTTTTTTCAATACTTCCGACGGATGCTTCATCCGTTTGGTCCAGGAAATATCCGAAACATGGACGAGGCCGTCAATCCCGTCCTCCACTTCTATGAAGGCGCCGAAATCGGTGATGTTCCGCACCTTTCCGCTGATGACGGTTCCCGGCGCGTAACGGTTTTCAATCACATCCCATGGATTCGGTTCCGTCTGCTTCAGTCCGAGGGAGATCCGCCGCGATTCCACATCGATATCCAGAACGACCGCTTCTACGGGATCACCAACAGTAAGGATCTTCGAGGGATGCTTCACTCTTTTGTTCCAAGTCATCTCGGAGATATGGATCAATCCCTCGACGCCGGGCTCGAGTTCGATAAAAGCTCCATAATCGGTCAGGCTTACGACTTTTCCCTGAACGCGCAGGTTCTTGGGATACCGCATGTCCGCATGAAGCCACGGATCCTCCGTCATCTGCTTGTATCCCAGGGACACCCGGCCGTCTTCCTTTGTGAACTTGATCACCTTGACTTTCAGCTTGTCTCCGACGGAGAACAGCTCGGACGGATGATTCACCCGTCCCCACGACATATCGGTTATGTGCAGAAGACCATCGACTCCGCCGAGGTCAATGAAGGCGCCGTAGTCGGTTATATTCTTGACCACGCCCTCCATGATCTTGCCGGCTTCAAGGACCTCCATGGTCTTTTCCTTCTCTTCCTTCATGGATTCCTCGAGCACCGCCTTGCGGGAGAGCACGATATTGCCGCGCTTTTTGTTCACTTTAATGACCCGCATTTCGAACTCTTCGCCGCGAAGACTGTCCAGGTTCCGTACGGGACGAACATCGATCTGAGAGCCCGGCAGGAAGGCGCGGACCCCGATATCCACTGCCAGACCGCCTTTGATGCGCTCGATCACCCGCCCCTTGATAACGCTCCGATCACGGTAAGCGCGCTCGATCTCGTCCCAGATTTTCATCCGTTCGGCTTTTTCTCTGGATAGCACGACATACCCTTTGGAGTCCTCGGTCTGTTCCAGGAAGACATCAACGGAATCCCCGGTTTTGATGGTGACCTGCCCGCGATCATTCATGAACTGCTCGATGGGAATGATCCCCTCGGATTTGAATCCGACATCGACGATAACTCCGCCGCCGGAGATGGCGATGACCTTGCCTCTGATGACTTCTCCTTCGGAGAAACTCTGAGTTCTCCCTTCATACGCAGCCAGGAGAGTTTCGAAGGTGTTTTCATCCTCCTTTGCCCCGGCTTCGGGAGCCGGAAATTTATCCTGGTTGGGTACTGCCGCGTCCGGCTGAGAAGATTTTTCAGCTGCAGGATGCGTTTCATTGACGTCAACTGACATTCATTCCTCCTGAATTAGACCCCGAACCCGCAACAAGCGGGAAGGGACCCGATTGCGAAACTATGATTGCGTTGTGGTATGGAACAGGGAGCGGCTTACCCGCGTTTTTTCGATCTGTTTGGTGAGGCAAATCCAAATGTCCACATCCCTTTATCACGAGAGATATAAAAGCGCTTATGTATAACTCTTTAAACAGTTATTGTCAAGATCCGTTCCCCGGTTCCCGTTTTCCGTTCCCCCCCAAGAACCGCCATTTTTCACAAAGCGGGATACACCCCGCCCTCCGATTCAATCCCCGCGGTTTTGGGGCGATCTTAAAGCGACGGTTTCCGAAGAAAAAAATCCAGCGTTATTCGTTTTAGAACCCAGCCTATCCCAGCCCCAAGAGAAGCCGGGCGGTGGTAACAGCGGAGCTGGCGTTTTCTCCGTATCCGTCCGCTCCGATTTCCTTGGCATATTCCCGCGTAACCGGTGCTCCTCCGATCAGGACCTTCACCTGCTTGCGAACGCCGGCCCGGCCAAGGGCTTCGATTACTTTTTTCATTTCCGGCATCGTGACGGTAAGGAGAGCGGAAAGCCCCAGGATATGAGCGTTGTTCTTCTGGACGGCCTCCACGAATTTTTCCGCTTGAACATCGATCCCGAGGTCGATCACTTCAAAACCGGCGCCCTCCAGCATGGATCCGACAAGGTTTTTTCCAATGTCGTGCAGGTCTCCCTTGACCGTGCCCAAGACAATACGTCCCGTCGGCTGTGCTCCACTGGCTACGAGCAGCGGACGCAGAGGTTCGAGCGCTGTTTTCATGGCGCGGCCGGCCAGCAGAAGTTCGGGAACGTAGTACTCCTGCGCCTCAAAGAGTCGACCAACCTCGTCCATTGCCGGAATCATCCATTTGCCGATCAGCTCGGATGGATCAACGCCCTGGTTCAACGCTTCCCTGGTCAGCTGCAGCGCCAGCTTCTCATCCCCATTCAGGATCGCGTCATACAGCTTGGAAAATTCAGCCATAAGAGGTAGCCTCCACGAACGATCCGAGTCTACCATGCGGGGCGCAAATAGATCGAGTCGTTTTAAACCCGTTCCCCGTTTCGCGCTTATGGGTTTCCCGTTTGGATTGGTTTTGACAATTGAGCTAAACATGGCTTACAACGGGGAACCGGAAACGGTTTTTCCTTCTATAGCGGATGATGCACAGCCGTGCTATATAGACTGCCTCCTCTTTTGAGAAATGGAGAATTCAATGAGCGGTATCCCTGTGTTGCATGTGGAAGCCGATTGTATTGCGCGCGGCTGGGAAAATTCTCTGCTCGAATTGCACCGGAACGGATGCACCATCCGCACCCAGTATGACAAGCCGGGCGATCCTCCTAGCAAAGATTGCACCATGATCCTGACCATCAGCGAGCCCCTGCACGAGCCGATGATCCATAAGGATTTCCCCGGAGGGCCCGAGGAACTTCAGGAATATGTGATGGAGGTCTGCGAAGGGATCAAAGATCACCTGGTTCGGAATCCGGAAGACCCTGCCGACACGCGTTGGGAATACACGTATCACCGCCGCTTGTTTGTGTACGATGTCCCTGGATTTAAGCCTTTCGACCAGATTGAGACGATGTGTCGTAAACTGGCGGAGGTCCCCCACACGAGACGCGCTCAGGCGATTACCTGGAAAGTCTGGGAAGACAATGACTGCTTCGATCCGCCGTGCCTGCAAAATCTCTGGGCCCGATTGAGTGAAGAGAATAACGAATGGGTGCTCAGCCTGAATGCCCGATTCCGGTCGAACGATGCCTACAAGGCAGCGTTCATGAACATATTCGCGCTGGTTCAACTGCAGAAGAAAATGGCCGAGCGCATCTCCGCCATTGCAGACAGGCCAATAAAGGTGGGCCGCTATTGCCATATCGCCGACAGCTATCATCTCTACGGTTCTACCTTCAAGGAATTCGAAGGACGATTTCTGGGCGCGCTCAACAAGCGCACGTTCGAACAGAGGACCATGCGCTACGAAGCCGTGCGGGACATGATGGAGCAAGCCCGCGCCGCGATTCTGGATAAGGCCAAGCGCATGGGAAGGCATTGACGATTTACGATTTACGATTGAACGCAGCCGCCTCATGTTTTTAAATCGTCAATCCTTTCTGTCCTTGACTACGGTTTTTGCCAAGTCTATATTGGCGGTCTTTCTCAGGAGGAACCCTATGGCTGGGCCTTTGACCGGCGTTCGAGTAGTGGAAATTACAATGTTTCAGCAGGGTCCGAAAGCTGGAACAAGGCTGGGAGATCTTGGAGCCGATGTAATCAAGGTGGAACCTAAAGAAGGAGATCCCGCACGCGGCTTCATGCGCCTGATCGGCGCTACGGTCGGCCTAAAGGGACCCAATTATTATTTTGAAAGCAATAACCGAAACAAGCGCAGCATCGCGCTGAATCTAAAGTCTGCTCAAGGCATGGAAATCTTTCTCAAGCTGATCGATAAGGCCGATGTCTTTCTCACCAACATGAGCATCGATGCGCCTATAAAAATGGGGATTGGCCCGGAAGTGCTTTTGAAACGGAATCCGCGGCTGATCTACGCTCATTCCTCCGGCTGGGGAAGAAAAGGTCCCGATGCCGGCGAGCTTTCCTTCGACTATACCGGCATCGCCCGTTCCGGTTTGATGATGTGTGCCGGTGAACGCAACAGTCCGCCCTCCTCATTGCTGCCCGGAATGGGAGACGAAATCGGCGGGTTGATGCTCGCATGGGGGGTGACTGCAGCCCTGTATGCGCGCGAAAAAACAGGGAAGGGCCAACTGGTCGACACCTCGCTGATGGGCAGCATCATTGCGCTTGCCGGCCTTATCATGGATGCCCCTGCAATGCTGGGTCAGGAATACCCGAGAGATTCCAGAGCGGATGCCGGCAACCCCATGTACAACCACTATCGCTGCGGCGACGAGAAATGGATTGCGGTCGCACATCTGCAGCCGGACCGTTATTGGCCGTCTTTCTGCCGGGCCATGGAAATCGCCGACCTCGAGCATGACCCCAGGTTCAGCACTCTCGAAGCCCGCGGGAAAAACTCCAGGGAACTCATTCGCATTCTTGATGGGAAATTCGCGACCAAAAGCAGAGATCAATGGAGTGCACAGCTGAAAAAGGAAGGCTGCATCTGCACACCTATCCAGTCGCTTACCGAAGTGAGCAGGGATCCACAGGCGTTTGCCAATAACTACTTCATCGAGGCGGATCATCCCACGATGGGGCGAACCAGAATGGTTGGTTTTCCCTGGGATTTCAGCGAAACCCCGGCCTCCTGGAGGAGGGAAGCCCCCAAACTCGGCCAGCACACGGAAGAGATCCTGCTGGAACTGGGTTATACCAAGGATGACATTGCGCAGCTGAAAGAAGCCGGCGTGATGTAGTCGTCAGTCGACAGTCTTCAGTGGGCATAGGTCATAGAGCAGTCGTGGATTAATATACTATTTGACGATTACTCCGATTCCCAACTGGCGACTGACGACTAATGACTGACGACCGGGATGATCGTTCCGCCGGAGGGCAAGATCGTCACATCTGCCCGGGGAACACTCTTCAGAACCTGCTCAATCGCCGCTTCAACAGTCGGAGCATAGGCGAAATTCATCAGCTCCACCTGAGCCCTGGTCAATCCCTGCGTCGCGTGGATTACATTATATTGCTCCGAGATTTCCTTGAAGGGGACGCCGAGCATAAAAAACGAGATGCCGAACGGTTTGATGGCGTCCGGAATATCCCCTTGAAGAAGTCTGCGGTGATACTCGTTGGCGCTCTTGGCTACAGCCATCTGCTCTATCAGTGACATCAGGGGGCCCGGCTGGTTCTCGGCCGCAACCCAAATGATCGTACCTCCCGTTTTTACCGCCAGTCTCGCGTTAAGCAGCGATTTGCTCGCCTGAACGCCCGGCTCCAAAGGAGCAGCGGAGGTGATGACTATGTCGGCCAGCTTTGGAAGGAATACCTGATACAGCGAGGTCGAGTGCTTTGCAGCTTCCCGGTGTTCTTCCACCGGATCTCCGGCGAAAGCGCGGATGACCTGGTTTGCCTCGTTCAGGAGGAAGTCGAGCTTAAAGCCCAGGCGGCCCAGGCGAGCGATCTCGACCGTATCTTCGTACCACAGATTTCCTTCAAGCACGCTAAGCTTGCAGGTCTTGTTGCGAAGCCAGGAATAATGATGCTCGCCAACAGTCCGGTAAGAGGCAACGCCGGGCAGCAGGATTTTGCATCCCCCGCTATACCCGGAGTATGGATGGGGCATGCAGGTCCCGATACCGACAACCAGATCGGCTTCGGCGACGTGCCGGTTGATTTCCACTGCCGTTCCTCTGCTTGTCTTCCCCACAAAGACGTTTTCGCTCGATTGTGCGTCATGAACTAGAACGCGGTCGGCCAGCCGCTGGAGAACCTCCTTCCCCACTTTTTTTTCCAACTGCTCGGGCGTAGGTGCGGGATGCGTCCCCCTTGCGCAGACAGCCGTAATACGGTCATCGGGTATCCCGGCTTTGTTCAGGCGGTTCAGGACAGCCGGGAATGCAAGTGCTGCCGGTGTGGGCCGCTGCATGTCATCAAAAAGCACTGCTGCCTTCATCCCGGGTCGGCCAAGCTTCTGAAGAGGCACGGTTCCTATCGGACTGTCCAGCGCACGCTCAATCTCTTTGACAACATCATCAACCACGGGAGCTTTCGCGCAATCCTGAGCGCTGAGCACGTTCCAACCCGGAGGAACGCTAAACTGAATCCGTCTTCCCTCTTGGTTCAGGTAGTAGTCCATAAGCAACCTGCCTTTCCAGAATCGACCTAATTATATCCGGAGAACCGCCCCTTTCGAAACCACTTTCGGCGAGTGGATACCGGATGGTTTTTTCTTGACAGCCCCCGACAGGCTTAATATGGTTTCCGCAAAGTGACGATTGGGCTGGGTTTTCGACTGTGGACAAAGTTTTTTCCGACCCCCCCTCAGAGAGCAGGAGCTGCAAATGAACCCGAGAAAGCTTGCAGTGATAGGTGCCGGGCCTGTAGGCGCAATCCTGACTGCACATCTCTGCTCGCAGGGGCATCCTGTGTTTCTGGTGGATTCCTGGAAGGCACATATCGAACAAATTCGCTCCGAGGGGCTGCGGATTACGGGCCGTGAAAACATCCTTGTGCGACCGGCGCATCTTTACGGGTCCATTGAAGCCTTGGCCGAAGTTGTGCCGGATTTCGTTTTCATTTGTACTAAAGCCTGTGATCTTGATAATGTGCTGGGCGCATTTCGAGAGGATCTCACATCCAGGGCCGTTTTTGTTTCGGTGCAGAACGGCATCGATACTGAACAGGTTCTTGGTGAGCGAATCGGGCTCGCACGCGTTTTGCGCGCAGTAATTACTTATGGCGGCGTGCTCGTCGGGCCGGGTGAGATTCGCGAGACCTTTTTCAATCCGCCCAATTATCTGGGCTGGCTGGATGAGAGGGGGAAGGACTGCTGCAGGGAAATCGCCGAACTGATGTCCGCTGCGGGTCTCACAACGGAGGCAACGCCGGAAATCAGAAAGCATGTCTGGAAGAAGGCGATCCTGAACAGCTGCACGATGGCGCCGGCCGCTGTAACAGGCATGAACATGCAGGAGGTCATCGACTTTCCGCCAACGGGGCAGCTGGTTGAGCTTCTGCTTCAGGAATCGATTGCGACGGCGGCAGCCTGTGGATTCGATTTTGGCCCGGGATTTGACGAATATGTGAAGGAGTTTAATAAGCGCGCGGGGCCGCACCGTCCTTCAATGCTGGTGGACCTCGAAAAAAGGCGTAGAACGGAGAACGCATTTGTCATCCGCCGAATCGCGGAATATGCCGAGCAGAAAGGGATTCCGGCGCCGGTTCATCGGACGTTGGCGAACATCATCGATGCGCTCGAGAAGCGCGGCCTTGAGCTGGATGGTTCGAATGCTTCGGCGAAGCAGCGCAAGAGCTAACGGCACGCTTTTCTGATCGAGTTTAGAGACAAGAGCTTTTTTAACATGGATAGTAGTCAGTGGCCGGTAGTCAGTAAGGAATTCCGCTGACTACCGGCTACTGACTATTTTTTCAATTTGCAGAACAGGAGTCAGGGAGTGAAAACGGAACAACGAACCCCGCAGACATTTAAGAAAATCAATGCGTCAAAGCAGATGAAAGAGATCATGGAAGGCCATTTCCGGGAACTGGATCAGGCCGCAAAGACCAAGAGCCACAAGGTCGCCTGGTGCACAAGCGTGGGCCCGGCCGAGCTGTTGAAAGGCATGGGTTTTCAGGTTTTCTTTCCGGAAAACCACGGTGCAATGCTCGGTGCCACCCGTATGGCTACCGACCTCATTCCGGTGGCGAATGCGATTGGGTATTCGCCGGACATTTGCTCGTACCTGACCAGCGACGTCGGGGCATACCTGAAGGGCGTGAGCCCGATCAGCACAGCGTACCCGGGCCTCAGCGGTCCGCCAAGACCGGACGTGCTGGTCTACAACACGAATCAATGCCGTGACGTCCACGACTGGTTTAACTTTTACGGGCGGGAATTCAATGTTCCGGTAATCGGCGTACAGACGCATCGGGGTGTGGGCGACGTTACCAAAGCGCATGTGGATTCGATATCCTCACAAATCAGAGGGCTTGTTCCGAAACTGGAGGAAATTTCCGGCAAGAAACTCGACATGGACGAGTTCAAGCGTGTGGTTGGTTTATCCCGCCAGTGCACCGATCTCTGGAAGGAAGTACTGCAGATTGCTTCGAACGTCCCCTCCCCGCTGACATTCTTTGACGGCACGATCCAGATGGGACCCGCGGTAATTTTGAGAGGCGATCAGCGGGCGGTCGATTATTACAAGCTCCTGCTGGCCGAGCTGAAGAAGCGCGTTCAGGACGGAGTTGCCGCCGTGGACGGCGAAAAATTCCGTATCTACTGGGAAGGGATGCCGATCTGGGGTAAATTGCGCGAGCTGTCCACACAGTTTGCCGACCTGAATGCCTGCGTTCTTGCGTCCACGTACTGCAGCAGCTGGGTGTTCCCCGCATTGGAGCCGGATGATCCGTTCGACAGCATGGCGCGCGCGTACATTGAGCTTTTGATCGTTCGCGATGAGGATTATAAGGAGCGCTATTTCGAGAAGCAGGTCGAGCTCTACAGGATCGACGGGATGATCTTCCACGACGCAAAGACCTGCCCCAATAATTCAAACAACCGGTATGGGCTGCCGGAACGGCTGACGAAGACGTACAAAATGCCGATGCTCACAATCCACGGGGATTTGAACGATCTGCGCTGCTATTCGGAAGAGCAAGCCCGCACCAACATCGAAGCTTATATCGAGCAATTGGCGGAGAAAAAGAGCCGGTGAGTGGAGGTCAGGTTTTCGGTGGGATTGATGTCGGAGCCGCGACGACCAAAGCAGTGCTGATTGACCCGGATCGCCGGCTTCTTGCATCCGACGTGCGCAAGACAGGCGTCAGTTTCGAATCCTGCGCACGCGAATCGATGGATGCGGCGCTCTCCTCGTGTGGCCTGGAGTACCGGGACCTCGTGGGGGTTTTTGCGACCGGATACGGGCGACACAATGTGGGTTTTGCGCGTGCGACCCGAACCGAGATTGCCTGCCATGCCCGGGCCGCTCATCATTTCTTCCCACGCCGGATTACGGTGGTCGATGTCGGAGGACAGGACAACAAGATCATCCACATCGATTCTGAGGGGCGGCGAGAGAATTTCAAAATGAACAGGAAGTGCGCTGCAGGTACCGGCGTCTTCCTCGAGGAAGTGACTCAGCGCATGGATGTGCCACTTTCCGATATGGATCGGTTGGCTCGGCAGGCTTCCCATGTCGTGCACATGGGAAGCTATTGCACCGTGTTTACCAAAACGGAGATCCTCGCTCACTTGCGGGCCGGGGAGAAGGTGCCGGAAATAGTGG
Source organism: Acidobacteriota bacterium (assembly GCA_050010475.1). Taxonomy (GTDB): domain Bacteria; phylum Acidobacteriota; class UBA6911; order UBA6911; family UBA6911; genus UBA6911. Next base: position 19,244 of record JBEKKY010000015.1, read on the forward strand.
CCGGGCTGATCGAATCGGTAGTCAAACGCATTGTGGAAATGGACCCGCTTTCGGGCGAAGTCGTGGTCAGCGGCGGTGTGGTTGCGCACAACCCTATTCTCGCGGAGATGCTTGCCCGGCATCTGGGACATCCGGTGCAGATCCTGCCCAATGCGCAGCTGGCGGGTGCTTTTGGAGCCGCCCTGCTCGCCTCGGAAGAACCGTCCGCCAGTTCTTAGAGACTTAGAGACTTTGAGTCTTCGAGTTTTAGACCTCCAAGACGCAAAGACTCTAAGGCTCAAAGGAATCAAAATAATTCAGTAAAAGGAGAAAACGATGCTTGATTCCCTGTTTCGGCCCCGCGGCGTCGCGGTGATCGGCGCTTCCAACAATACTTTTTCCATCGGAAACCGTGTCGTGAAAAACCTGATCACTCACGGCTTCAAGGGTGGCATCTACCCGGTTCACCCGAAAGAACCGGAAATCCTCGGACTCAAGGCATACGCCAGCATCCTGGATGTTCCCGGACCCGTAGACATCGCTTCGATCGTGGTTAAGAGCACCATGGTCCCGCAGGTTGTCGAAGATTGTGGAAAGAAAGGCGTCAAGTTCGTCATCATCCATACCGCAGGATTCGCCGAGGTGGGTCCGGACGGCGCAAAGCTTCAAGACGCGCTTTTCGCTGCTGCGCGCAAGTACGGAGTGCGCATCTATGGTCCTAATTCACAGGGAATCATGAATTCCGATCCGGATGTTTCCGTGTACGCCAATTTCACCTTCACGCCGATGCGTCCCGGCAAGGCCTCCATTCTTGCCCAGAGCGGCGGCGTGGCGGAGATGCTGAATCTGAACCTGCGCAAAATGGGATCCGGCTTCCGGATGTATGCCTCCCACGGCAATGCTACGGATGTCAACACAAACGAATTGCTGAAGTATCTCGGGAACGATCCGGAGACGCGCACGATTGTCATGCACATCGAGAGCATGAAAGATACTCCTCGGTTTGTGGAACTATGCCGGAGCATTGCCCGGAACAAAGCCCTGTTGGCGATTCGCACGGGCCGGACTGCTGTAGCCGCCAAAGCCGTCAGCTCTCATACCGGTTCTCTGATGCAGCAGGACTCTCTTACGGACGCGATTTTCGAACGCGCGGGCGTCATGCGTTTCAATACGACGGAAGAGATGATATCCGCCGCTTACGCCTTTGCCACCCAGCCGGTTCCAAAGGGTCCGAGGGTCGCCATCGTTGCGAATGCCGGCGGTCCTGCCATTATGGCTATCGACGAATGCGTGGCAAACGGACTCCAGCTCGCGAAACTGACCGACGAAACCAAGAAGAAACTGCGGGCGGGATTGGTACCGGAAGCAAACGTGGAGAATCCCGTGGATATTGCCGCAACGGCAAATGCCGATCACTTTGGGTTGACACTCGCAGCCCTCAACGAGGATCCCGGCGTCGACTGCATTCTCATCACAATGGTCACGCCTTTCTTCGTCGACTGCGACGCCATCGCCAAGCGGATCGCGGAAACAGCCAAAACGCTCACCAAGCCCATTGTCGACGTCATCATGACGAACGAGAACTGGGCAGGCGTAGTCGAAACGATCAAGAGTGCCGACATTCCGGTGTTTGATTTCCCGGAGACCGGCTCACGCGTTCTGGCCTCCATGGTTCGATACACCGAAATTCAGAAACGACTTGCCGAGCAGCCGGCCGTCGCTTCCGGCAATAAGGCAAAAGCGCAGGAAATACTGACCAAGGCGCCGGGCGGATTTATTTCGCAGGCGGCCGCTTTCCAGATATTGAATTCCTATCAGATTCCAACCCCAATCACGACCCAGGTGGCGGGCGGAGCGAAAGTGCCGGCCGGCCTTCAATACCCCGCAGTTCTGAAAGTGGATAGCGAGTCGGTGGTTCACAAAAGCGATGCCGGCGGAGTTAGGCTGAATATTGGCAGCGAAGCCGCGCTTCAGCAAGCTCTTAACCAGATGTCCGCCAAGTTTCCCGGTGCGAACTTCATCATTCAGGAGCAGTGCCCGCAAGGAACCGAGTTGATCATCGGCCTGAAACGTGAGCCTGGCGTCGGGCCGGTTCTGATGTTCGGCTTGGGCGGCATCTATGTCGAAGTGCTGAAGGACGTTTCATTCCGGCTTGCACCGGTTTCGGAAGCCGGCGCAGCCCGAATGGTCCGCGAAATCCGGTCGTTGCCGATTCTCACAGGAACGCGCGGACTCCCTCCTGCGGACCTGGCTGCGATCGAACTCGTTTATCCGCAAGGGCAGGGAATTAAAGTCGTCGACGTGCGCATAAAGAAGGAGCCGGTCTAGCAAGCCCCCAAAGCATAGAAACGGACGCTTTCCTATTTCGCTTCAATAGGGGGCATTTGAAATTTATCGGGGTCGGAATCGGGATCGAAATAAAATTTTTTCGACCCCGATTCCGATATTCATTTCATTCATATCTTTTTTTCTTCTAAAAAATCATCAAACTAATTCTTGCCGATTCTCGTATGGAGAATCATTGACGGAGGATTCATGGCAAAAAGGCGTGTTTTTACCATTTCCTTCCTTTCCATTATCGGGTTCCTCTTAATTCTGGGCGGATACTGGGTTTTTGCGTCGCTGTTTTCCGTCGACAAGACGATCCCGCCGGAAAAGCTTGCGAAGGTTGAAACCGGTTCAATCGCCAAGTCTGTGGTCGCCACCGGCAAGGTCGAACCGCTGTCCAAAGTTGACATCAAATCCAAAGCCAGTGGGCTCATAAAATACCTATATGTAAACGTAGGAGATCGTGTTCGGGAAGGTCAACTGCTTGCGGAGCTCGACAAGGAAACTCTGGAAGCTCAGTTGAAGGAAGCCAAAGCGGTGTTGAAATCTGCCGAAAGCAATCTCAAAGAAATGGAGTCGCAAGGGAAAACCTTTCGGGCCAACCTTCTGAAAGCGCAACTTGAAGCCGAGAACAGGGATTACGAATTCGCGATGGCGGAATACAAAAGGCAGCGGGAGCTTTTTCAGCAGGGTTTAATTTCAAAGTCCGATTCCGACGCCTCTGAACAAAAAATGCAAGCCACCGAAGTCGCCAAGAAATCCCTGGTGGCTGCCGTCGCTGTGAAAGAGGCGGAAATTGAGCAAAATGACAAAACAATAGAAAAAGTGAAATCTGCGGTGGTTCAGGCGCAGGCGCAGTACGAGAGGGCAGAGGAAGATCTCAACTATGCCTCTATCCGGTCGCCGATCAGCGGAGTCGTGTTGAGCCGTGAAGTTGAGGTCGGCGACGCCGTGTCCTCCATCCTCCAGTTGGGCTCAAACGCAACTCTCATCATGACCCTGGGCGATGTGCAGGAGCTTTACATAAAGGGCAAAGTGACTGTGGATGCCTACAAGAACCACATGTTCCAGGGAAAAGTGTTCCGGATTGCGCCCATGGGAGTCGAGAAGGACAACGTTACACGATTCGAGGTGCGCGTATCGATCCTCAATGATCTCGATCTTCTGAAAGCGAACATGAGCGCAAACGCGGAGATCATTCTGGAAGAACATCACAACGTGCTGCTTGTGCCGGAAAGCGCGCTGATCTACAACGAGAAACGGGCTACATTCGTCGAGGTGCCGGACCCTTCAACGAAAACAGGAAGAAGGCAGGTGGCCATAAAAACCGGATTGAGTAACGGCGCCCGAACGGAAATCGTTTCGGGATTGAAGCTGGGAGAAACCGTAGTACTGCAATGACGATTGACGATTGGAGAACAACGGCGTGTGTTTCCAATCGTCAATTGTCAATCTGAAATCGTCAATGGTCACAAATGGGCCTTCTGATCCAAACCTACCTCAACCTGGCGGCAAACAAGACCCGGTCGTTTTTGACGATGTTCGGAATCGCATGGGGCTTGATCTGCCTGATTCTCATGACTTCGATGGGCCAAGGGATGTGGGTTGCGCAGATGCAGAAAGCGCGTACGCTCGGCCAGAACATCATCATTGTCTGGGGCGGCAGAACGAGCAAAGGGAAAGAGGGAATCCGTCCC